>NZ_ALVZ01000200.1 GCF_000332055.1 Xenococcus sp. PCC 7305
GAAGTAGTTTTATCCTTCTGCCCTCTCTCTTGGTGAGCGTCTCTTGGTAGACATTCCCTTGCGCCTTTCGGCGGCGCGGGCTTCTACCGCTTCCCTTGCGCCTGACGGCGGCGCGGGGTCTCACCGCTGCCCTCTGCCTTCAAGGGCGAAGCCCCGTTAAAAACTACTAGAAATTAGCTACAAGCTTTGAAATTGAGTTGAGTCTTGAGAATTGTTATTACTTTCTTGATCGGCTTGACAAGCCTCCAGAACTGCCCCGACATAGGGCAACAGCTCTCTAAACCAATTCTCCCAAACCTTCTCTCCCTGACCACTTTGAGCAATCAAAGAATTTACAGTATCATGCCACTGGGTATTTTTCTTATCTTCAGGGAGTATCATGCCATAGGCTGCACAAAGGGGACGATCGCCGACTAATGGTGTTACCAAAGTATATTTTTCAGGATTAATCTCCAAAAATGATGCTGTGCCTTCTAAGAGAATACCATCACTAGCAAATCCACTAATTTCTTGAAGTTGAACAGCAGCTATCCCTTCGCTTCTGCGTTTGAAAGAGTCATTAACTTGATCTTCAGGATAAACTTGCCTAATTTCTGCTTCGTTGGTCGTACCTTTAATGATTCCAATAGTTCCTGTCCTGAGACTTTCTTCTGTAGCATCGATTCTGACAAACACCTGCGTTGCTGTTACAAAAAAGGGTTTAGAAAAAGTTATTCCATATTCTTGTTCCCGTTCAGGGGTTATCGTATTGGGCCCACATTCAAGGTGGACAGTTCCATCCTTGACAAGATCCCATCGAGTCTGAGTTGTGGACTTGATTAAATTTACTGTAATAGTTTTATCTAGTTTTTGACTCAGGTTTTCCGCCAAAGAATTAGCAAAATCGGCACAATATCCCACTTTGTCACTACTAAAGCCAAACAGTGGCGAATCCTCTCTAATCCCGACATTTAAAATCCCAGTCTTCTCAATCTCTTCTTCAACCGTTTTTGCTTGGCAAATCTGGGGAAAAATAACCGAGGCGGCAATGCCGCAGGAGATAATTGCTAATTGAAGTCGTTTATTCATTGGCCTCTTGATTCATATTAAGCACCTATAGTACAGTAACGAATCAAAATTGTCAAAAACTAATCATTCGCGACATCAAATCAACAATTATCTAGATTACAACTATATTAGAATTATCTATTTAAAGATCGGAATATTAAAAATAAAACTTGGTGCTTTAGTAAGACTTTTTCCGAAAAAACTGGATTGCGGATTACTTGTTCCAAAATTCAAAAATAAATAAAAACACAATGTAGCTATTGCAGCCAATAACAACCTTTCCCACATGATAAAGACTTCCCCTGTCACTCTCCACATTCCCAGTATGTCTTATTTAACAATAATTAGCTATAGTATTTTGCGATACTTTACAAGGTTTAACTAAATAAGAACTCTGATTCTTTGTTCCTCATTGAATGATCTTAGTAGTAAAATATAATCCTCATTTAGCTCCATCAGAAGAAGACGACTATAAGCGGTGACAATTAGCTTGCGATCGCAGAATGCTAGTTTGTCAAAATAACGGTAAAATCGGCTAAGACCCTAACTTAACAAAACTTCAAGGAGAATTCATTTTGCCTCATACAATAGTTACTGACATTTGTGAAGGAATAGCTGATTGTGTTAGTGCTTGTCCCGTAGCATGTATACATCCAGGGCCAGGTAAGAATGTAAAAGGTACTGATTGGTTTTGGATCGATTTTGCCACTTGTATCGACTGTGGCATTTGCGTCCAGGTCTGTCCTGTGACTGATGCGATTGTTGGGGAAGAAAGACCTGAGTTGCAAAAAACACCCAAATAAATTTTGGGCAGCCAGTAGAAATGCAATTTCATAATTCTTGAAATAATTGGCAATCTTGAAAGTCAGTCAAGGGAGATGCGTCTTCTTAGGGCATTAAGGTAGAGGAGAAGAGGTAACTGATAATATTCAACAACCAGCCATAGCACAATTAGTAAATGAGTTAAGGGAGTTAGAATAGTCCAAAGCAAAGGTAACCAGGATAAGGGACTATTTGGTGCTGTAGGGAAAATATAAGCTCCTAACGCAACAATCACGGTGGGAAAAGTCACAAAAGCCGCTCCTGAGAGTAAATAGCCCCAACTTAAATTGGTTCCTTCTCCCTGTATTCCTTGCCACTGATTCCCATTCCAGTACCAGGTTAGGGGAAGTTGGCTATCTGCCATTTTAATTAATTGTTTGTCAAAATTTGTCGTAAAAATATGCTGACAAAAGTCACAAGCAAACGCTTCCATAAGTGGCATTGCAGTCACTTGCCCATGACGACATACGGGACAAGGATATTGTCCTTGGTAGTAAAAACGATTGCTTAAATCAAACTTATGCATTATTTCAGTTATCAGTTCTGTATTATTTATGATCAATTAGAAAATGAGGGTTAGGGAACAGGGAATAGGGAATAGGGAATAGGGAACAGCAAAAATAAGGTTCAATTAATTCCGCTAAGCCACTCAGTTTTATGCAATATTGTTAGCTTTAGTCTTCGCTAATTTTTGTAGTTGTTCTTGAATTAAATTTTGCAAATCCTTTCGTTGCAATTCAATGCCTTGCTCCATTTTTTCGACTTTGTTGAAAAAGACAATACTATTTATTTGTTTTACCGAAAATAATCTAAATAAAATATGAGTTGTTGGCAAAGGATTTGCGACAATTCCATCATCTTGTTTTCGATTAAATTGAATTGCGTCTTGATGTGAAGTAAAAGCATAAATCACAGTCTTCTCGGAATCTTGCTGGGGATTATCTTTAACCTTAAACATGACCCAATCTTCTGTGGGATTTTGTAGGATATAATACTCCGAGAATTTTAACTGCTCAGCAAATTTTCTTAATACAGGCGCGATCGCTTTTTCGATAACCAGAGCTGGAACTCCGTAATTAGGAGCATTTTTGATTAATATTTGTAACTGTTGATCTAAATTCATGGTTTATCTAGTATTTAAGAACAATTTTGTTCTAATAACTCGATCACGATCGCCAAAGAATCAGGTTGCACCTGCACCGTATAAGCTTGAGCTTCAATTTCTCTGCGATAAGAATGATAACGCATAAAATAGGGTCTGGTAAATTGAGGAGGTTCTAGATCTAGATTTACCAAAGAAATTTGTCCTTTTCCGGCACAAGTTTGAGCAGCATGAACAGCTTCGTGAATTAAAACCGATCGCGCATTTCCCAATTCAAACACTACGGGATTAATCCAAATGGTCTTAGTTTTACTGTTCATTAGACCATAAGGTCTTAAACCAGAATTATTAATTTTTGGTGGTATTTCCTGTTTGACGATAAAGCCATAACCAGTAAGGATTTGTTCTAAGCGATTAAACTCAGAATTGTTGGAATAAGCCAAATTGGCAAACACCAATGAGGAAACCAAAAACAGAATCACCAAACCCCATCGTAATTTAGGCAATAATTGATATTTCAAAACTCTCTTTATTACTTATTACTTATTACTCATTACTTATTAACTTAGTCATCCGCTTGGTCAGGCCAAAGCAACCGCAATGCCATGATCGCAAAACCGAGAGCAGCGATCGCTTTCAATAGCTTCTCCGGCAAGAACTGAGCTACGCCGCCGCCAGCTATGACACCAAGAAAGCTGGCTAAAACTAAAGCTACAGTGGAACCCAAAAATACAGCGCGAGGATGTTTGGAGCTGCCTCCTAATGCGATCGCAGCCACCTGACTTTTATCTCCAATTTCTGCCAAAAACACTGTAATAAAACTAAGCCCTAAAAGTTGTAAATCCATAAATATTAATTAAAAATTGAGAATTGCTTGTCCTCGAATGGGGGAAAATTGAGAACTATTAAATGTTTAATCTTGACTAGAGAATGTCGCTGATGAGCCAAGCTGTAATAAATAATAATAAAATAGCGACAGATAAATCTAAAACTTTGGGATCGAGTTTTTTTGATAACCAATAACCAATCAACACTCCCAACAAACTTGTGGTAATCAAGGCCGCTGCTGCTCCGAAAAAAACTAACCAAGGAGATTGAGATTCCGCACTCATGAGTAAAGTTACAACTTGGGTTTTATCCCCTATTTCTGCCAAAAATATTGTGACAAAAGTGGAAGTAAATACTGCCCAAAAACTCAATGACTTATTGGTGACTAGGGTTTTTGGCTTATTTTCTGGGGTTGAATCTAAAACATTATTCTCTGTCACGCGATCGCTGAATTGAGATTTAACAGTTTTCATTTAATTTATAAATAGACATAAATAGATAGTATTATGAGCAATCAGCATCAGCAAACCAATAGTCTTAAACCAGTTACTATCTAGTTAACTTAACAGTTGACAATCATTAAACCTTATTATGGTCTTTTTTCGTCAGGATACACAACTAACAGAAATTGCACATCAGATTCTCGAAGAGGTTTTTCAGGAATTTCCTACTCTAGCAAGAGATCAAATTGCTCTTACTTGGATAGTTTACGATCACCCAGTGATTGTCAATACTGGTGGGGCTTTATCCGCTGAAGAATTTTGGCAACATGAGGTTAGGGGTTTTAGCTATAGAGGCTTTGAAAGGATTTACCCTGCTAGCATTGTGAAATTATTTTATCTAGTGGCAATTCAAGAATGGCTCGAAGGGGGAATGATCTCAGACAGTATAGAATTACAAAGAGCGATTCGAGATGCGATCGCCGATTCGAGCAATGATGCGACTAGTCTAATTCTTGACACTTTAACGGGGACAACTAGCGGCCCCGAATTACCGCCTAATCCCTTTGAGACTTGGAAAAATCAGAGAAATATTGTCAATCGTTATTTCAAATCTTTGGGTTGGTCAGAATTGGATGCGATTAATGTTAATCAAAAACCCTGGAATGAAGGGCCTTATGGTAGGGAAAAAGCCTTTCTGGGGGAAATGATGGAAAATCGTAATATGTTAACAACTGATAGCATTGCGCGATTATTACACAGTATTATTGGCGGCGTTGCGGTCTCAAGCGATCGCTCTTCTCAAATGATGAAACTGCTCAAGCGAAGTCTCAACCCCCAAGATCTGGCAAAGTATCAAGGAGAAGAGAACCAAGTGACAGGTTTTCTGGGAGAGGCTTTACCGACAAATGCCCAAATTTGGTCAAAAGCTGGTTGGACATCTCAAGTTCGTCATGATGCAGCTTATATTGAAATCCCTCAACAACAACCTTATTTATTAGTGGTTTTCACTAAAGGCAAAGATAATGCCAAAAACAACAGCATCTTGCCTTCTATTTCCCAAGCTTTTATGAGAGGCATACAAATGCTCAACTTATAGAAGCATGATTAATCAAGAATGGTAGGGCAAATTTTAATTAAAGCCCCTAGAACAGAATTTTCTCAGTTTGGAAGGTGAAATTTAATCATCCTTTCAGGTAATAACCAGATTCCTTTTATCTTGCTCCCTAAATATATTAGGTGAAAAGAAAAACATTATTTCAAGCCAGATAATAACGCCATGAAATTGAAAAACGTTACTCTTATTAGCGGTCTTATTTTTTTTACTTGGGGTTTAACCACAATCGTGAGTGGAGAAACAACCGAAAGCAATATTACAGAAAATCAAATTTTGCTCGCTCAAGCAAATAGCTCCACTACTTTCTATGAAGAGGAAGGAATTGCCATTAGGGGAGCAGATCCTGTGGCTTATTTCACAGAGGGCAAAGCAGTTATCGGGGACAAAAATTTTAGCCATCAATGGGGAAATACAACATGGCTATTTAAAAATTCCCAAAATAGAGACTTATTTGCTCAAAACCCTGAACAATATGCTCCTCAGTATGGAGGGTTTTGTGCATGGGCCGTCAGCCAAAACTATACTGCCCCCATCGATCCTGAAGCTTGGAAAATAGTAGAAGGAAAACTATATCTTAATTACAACAAAGGAGTCCAAAGAAGATGGGCGAAAGATATTCCTGGAAATATTCAAAAAGGTGACCAAAACTGGCCTGGTATTTTAGCTAGTCTGTAGAGAAAAATATTTGTTATTGTAATATGCCTTGTGTTGCGATCGCTATAACTAAAGAAATCTTTGCACTAGCGATCGCGACTTACTCGCCAAAATCGACTAAATAGAATTAAGCTGCAAGACTTAAGCCTGATTGAGGCAAAAAGTAGACGCTAATTCGACGTTACTAATTGCTCCTGACCTCGAGAATAAAATAACCTCAGTATATTCTCGGTGTTGCTGAAAAAACGATAGTTCATCTAATTCTAATAATAATTCAAAGGATTATCATAACTAAAGCTTCTCGGTTTAGACATCCAAAAATAACTAGAATTAAGTTTTATGTCTTTAATTTACCTTTTTGTCTCTTTAATCTGCCTTTACTAAAAAATACCATCAAATATTTAATTGATGAAACTACACTTGCAGTAAACCAGTAATTTCGCGATTATTGTTTGGAAAAATTACTGTTACATTTTGATCAAAGATTACCTATAAATAGTAATCACACTAAGTTGAATATTATATCGAAGAAATATTTTTGAGAAAAATTAAGATGCATAATAAAAAAATATTGGGGCTGAAATATAGTTTAGTTTTACTAGCTGCAAACATGTTTTTTGCCCAAGGGGCAAATGCTGATTCCTTAACTCCTGATAATATCAATAAAACCGTAAAAATCACTAAAAGTATTTCTATTAATCGCACAGTTACCTTGGACGCTACTCCCGAGCTAAAAGTAGATGTTTTATTTCTCTCCGACAATACTGGCAGTATGGGTTCTGCAATTACCAATGTGCAAAATAATGCTACTACTTTACTCAATAATTTAGTGACAACCTATGGCGACATCGAAATAGGCGTTGCCCATTACTTTAGTGATCCCGCAGAAGGCGACCCCAGTGGATATGGTGCTGGCTATTATCATCTTTTGGAGCCTGTCGCGGGAGGAAACCAAGCAGATGCGATCGCGGCTATCAATAATTGGGTTGCTCCACCTGGTTATGGATACGATTGGCCAGAAGCTAATTTATTTGCTTTGCATCAGGCTGCAACTTCTGGGGATTCTACCGCTAGTGGAATTGCGACCAATTACGATACTCAGTGGCGCGCTGATGCACAAAAGGTAATAGTTTGGTTTGGAGATGCGCCCTCTCATACTAGTACGGTAGATGTTCCAGAGACGATACAAGCTTTGCAAGATGAAAATATTAAAGTTGTGGCGATCAATATCTTGAGTAGTGAACAAGTTGGTAATAATAGTACGACTTTGGACAATAATGGCGACCAAGCCTCGGTAATTGCCAGTCAGACTGGAGGCATCTATGAAGATGTTTATCCCAATAGTCTCGCAACAAAAATTGAGCAATTAGTTGACCAAGTTATTAAACCAAGTTCTTTGAGCTTTACAACTGTGGGCGACACTTCTGGTCTGACTATTGATTTTGTCTGCACAGATTCTTTGGGTTGCTCTGATGTTTTAGGTGGAGAATCTCGTGATTTTCGCATGGATATTACAGGAATCATTGATGGGATATATGAATTTGAAACCTTAGTTCAAGGAGCTTCAGGAGCAGTAGGAGATGATAAGGTTACCGTTATTGGTCATGTATATGCTGACTGAATTCGGATAGACACAAGACCTGGTAACCCGCGCGTTCCCTTTCCCAGAACAAGAAGCTGGGTAAATGGATTGAAAATTCCGCGGGGTCGCTTGTTAATTTATTGACTCGTCAAGAGCAGCGCCAGCTCCATATTAATTTCCTGAGATTTCAAGTCAATATCATTTGAGTAAACAACTAGTTTTTCTGGGGTCAATCCTCTAGCTTCAGTTCTTGTGGCAATTTCCTCCATTTAGCTTTAACTATCTTTACTGAACATTGAGAAGTTCTTGTTGAGTGAAGCAAGATCTAGAAAAAAGACATCTACTACCTCCTTCAAGAAACAAGGGAACAGCAAAATATACCTAAGCTGAATTGATCGTTACTAATTTGGTTATTTTTTTCTTGTTACTCTCATTTTAAGAGATGCTAGGGAAGTTCAAACGAAGGAAAAAGTTAGAACTCCCCTCTGCTTTCAAATCATAGGAACAAAAGCCGCTGTCTTTTGCCGATATTTCTGATACTCAGGATATTCCTTGAGCAAAAGCTGCTCTTCAAGTCCTGCTCGCCAAATTTGAATTACTAGCCACACCAGATAGACAACCAGAGAAAAAATACTAAGACTACTCAGCAAAATGCCTGCCACCGAAACAAAACCGCCCAAATACATAGGGTGACGAATAAAAGAATATATCCCAGAAACCACAAATCCTCTAACTTCTGGGGTGATACTAAAACTTTTGCGGAGAGAAAGCAGTCCAATCAACGAAATTAGGCCACCAACGAAGACAAATAAAACTGGAACAATAATGGGAATTTGGGGTAATTCAGAGACGGGAGCAATAAGTAATAGATATGGCAAAAACGAACCGAGCAGAGAAATTAAGATTGGAGTTGACTGGGAATATTGTCTCTTTGGTTTGCGAGCCAAGAGTAGAATCGAAGAGGCGATCGCAAGATAGGTAATATGAACCAAATTATTAACAATTAGCTGACTAGGAAAGTAAAAAACATTTTCACTAAAGGCAAGTTGCACTTCCCCTCGATATTTCCACAAACCGTAGATCTTAAGAACACATAATAGACCCAGGAGCATTCCCAAAAACCGATTGGCATTTTCTAACAAAAACCTTTTGACATTCTGGAATATCATAACGAGCACAAGAATTGCTGGAGTGATGAGGCAAATAATAACTCTAGTTTATGATTCATCTCGATCAATTGCCCATCAGAGAATCCACGAGGTGAAAGTCCTTGGCCTCTAAAACCTACAACCTAAAACCCAAAACCTTTTACCCCAAACCTTTTACCCAGTAATTTGATCTAGAACTAACTCATTAGCTACTGGCGATCGCCATAATTGCCCCAGGCGACTAGCAGGCATAGTTAAATACAGAATATCTTGGGGCTGAAGACAGAGCTCCAGCAACTCCCAACCATGGAAAGTTTGACTGTTTCTTTCCAGATATAACGGGACAAAATCAGCTTTAATTGCTGCTTCCTCGACAGTTTGAGCACAAAAAGGATGTCCTGGGGTGATCATACTTGCGATCGCCACCCAGAGCAAATCTTGAGTCATGCCATTGCCCAAAATTCTCCCTCCCAAAGCAGCAGCAGCAAAAGAATGAGTAGCCAACTCGACAGGTGACAACACGCGATCGAACTCAAACACCTCCTGCATTGATTGAGCAAACTGAGGATCACCACTCCTGACAATGCTTGTCAATTTAGGGGCTAGGGCTTTAGCGGTTAGGGTAATCTCCAAATTGACTGTGTCATGGCTGGTAACGGCAATTAAACTAGCAGCATGACGAATATTAACTGCTTTGAGCGTAGAGGGTAAACTGGCATCCTCAAGGATCACAGGAATTCCCAAAGAACGAGCATAGTGTAAAAAACGATTATTGTGATCTAAGTCAATCGCCACAACCTCATAGCCTTGAACATGAAGCTGACGAGCAATTTGAACACCAATACCGCCTAATCCACAGACTATATAATGATTTCGCCTTGGGATCCTAGCCGCATCGAGAGCCTGTCGAAAACGACTTCCTAAAACAAAATCATTAATCAGAGCATAACAAATACCAATGACGATCGCCCCCACAATCATCATCACAGCTGTAAAAACCTTGATATTGTCAGAAGCAAATTCTGCCACCTGCTCCTCACCACCAGCACCAGTGATCATACCAACAGTGAAATACAACGCATCGACAAAGGAGGTATTTAAACTAAAGCTGACATAGGTAAGAGTCGCCAAACAAATGACCGACAGCAACGCCAAACTAATCAAGGTGACAGGACGGGCATAATGCTGATAACGGGGAATATTAAAAATTGCCTTGAGAAGTTTCTGCAACCAAGAAGGGCGTTGGCTAAAGACTTTAGGTTTAGTACCGACAATGACACAGTCTCCTATTTTAAGCCGAACACCCGTACCAATAGCTGAAACCAAATCAATTTCACCTTGAGTTGGCAAATAGTAGATTAACATCCGATTCGGATCATCCCACAACTCCTTGAGTTCTTTATCTAACCAAGGATGATCCTCATTGATAATTTCTTCCTGTATAGGCCAAGTACGATTAAATAACTTTAGTTGCCCGATCGCTTTATTACCCAAAGCTGCAAAAGTAAAAATTGGCGCAGAAAGAGCAGCAACGCTTAGAGAAATATGATCAGGCAAGGTCAGATCTAGACGTTCTCCCAAAGTCTGATTAAGTAAACGATTAATAATCCGAATGCGAGGATTAAGTATTCTTGCCTGAGTCAAAATTGCCAAATTCAGGGCATCATCATCATGAGCTAAGACTAAGGTTTGAGCTTGTCTAATTCCCGCCTTAATCAGAGTGGTATTGGCCCGCGGATCACCAATAACAATTTGTTCGTCCGATTGTCTTGTGATGGAAGAGTCGCTAATACCGACTACCTCTGCACCTTGCCGCTTCAATAAGCTATAGATTTTGGTTCCATTTCGCCCTAAGCCACAAACAATGATTTTCGGTTGCATAAATTCTGATCGAAAATATCAGGAAAAGATTTTGCTCTAATCCCTTAATCTTGAGTGACTAATAGTTACTGGTGCTGTAGTTAAATACACCAATTCCCAAGAATTAATTTTCTATTAGCAAAAAAAGCTTTGGACTATGCAATTGCCCATTGTGTATTATTACTCATTGAAGCCTAAAAAGAACTTGAGCACAACTTTAGTAAATAACATTTCGCGACCACGAAGTAAACTTAATTTATTGAACCTAGGAAAAGCTATTCCCCAATCCCCAATTGTTTCTTACTTCGTTTGAGCTCTTTCCACAAAGACTTGATTTGTTTAAAGGCTTTTTCTGGGGGAACTTTCCCCCCAGCTTCTAGAGCGCAAATATAACTGATTTTCTGGGAAAATTCCTGTAAATTAGCATTGAAAACTAAATTTGTAGGACTTACCTCTCCATGATAAGAATTTCGAGGATAAAGAAAATCATGTTTATCGTTATCTGATAGCATTTTTTCGCTCAAACTAAGTGACTTTATGGTTGTTTGATTATGTTTTCTGATTTAAACTTGCTCGAACTTTAAATATCTATAAGTTTCTTTATAATCTTACTGGATTCAAATCCAGTGCTTTGGGAAATTATTGCTCACTTAAACTAAAGTCCACCATCACCTGTAATAATTCTTGATTAACTTTTTCTTAACCTTATCTTAACCTTGATAATTAACAAATTACGTAACAAAACTTACTTTAAATAATGATGCAGACAGCAAAACTTTACGAAGGAAAAGCCAAGATTCTCTATCCCACCAAAGATCCTCAAATATTACTAACAATCTACAAAGATGATGCAACAGCATTTAATGCTCAGAAAAAAGGGCAAATTACGGGTAAAGGAGCAATTAATTGCACAATTGCCGCGGCATTATTTCAATACCTAGAAAAAGCTGGAATTCCCACCCACTATATAGACTGCCCCGAAGTCAATCAGATGCGAGTTAAAGCTGTGACAATTATTCCTCTCGAAGTAGTTGTCAGAAATATTGCTGCAGGAAGTTTATGCCGTCAAACAGGGCTACCACAAGGAAAAGTTTTACCAAAACCCTTGTTGGAATACTATCTCAAGGATGATGCCCTAGGAGATCCGCTGCTCACGCGCGATCGCTTATCCCTACTCAATCTAGCGAGCTCAGAACAATTAGCTACTATTGAAGAGATGACCTTAAAAATCAATCAACATCTTCAAGACTTTTTCAAACTTTGCAATATTATCCTAGTAGACTTCAAATTAGAATTTGGCATAGATGCGACAAATCAGATAATCCTTGCCGATGAGATTAGTCCTGATACCTGCCGTCTCTGGGATAGTCGCGAAACCGATCCCCAAGCAAGAATCATGGATAAAGATCGTTTTCGTCAAGATTTAGGTCAGATAGAATCGGCATATCAAACAGTTCAGGAAAGGGTACTATCCGCAATTAACCATTAAGAAATCAGTTAATAGTTAAAAGTCAACAGCAATGAGTAACTATTAGTTCAGGAACTAATTCCCGATTTGCTATTCATAATTCATAATGAATCAATCAACAGCCAAAAAACTGTTACAGTATTGATCGTTTTGTGGGTGTGTGGAAAAATCGAGGAATTAAAAATTGCGTTTATCTTCTGCTTTATCAACAATCTTGGCAACATCCTTAACTTGGAACTTTGCCTTATCCATCCAAGCAATAGCCAAACCCAATATGGAAAGAGGGGTTAATCAGAGCGAAAAGACCCTAGATTCCCCTACACCAAGATTAATTAAACAACCAAAAACAAATCCCTTGTTAGCTAGTATCAGAGAGCTACAAGTAGATCGGGTATCAAATCAAATAAAAGACCCGTTTCCCCAAGCCCAGGCTCAGGCTAAGTCTATCGAGATTGCTCAAGAAACCAATGGTGCAACCGAAGAAACTTCTCCCACCACACCAAGTAATCAAGCAGAATCTCGTGTTCTAGTCGCAGAAGTTGATGTTACAGGAGTGGATGAAAGATTAACCGAGATTATTTACGAGACGATTGACACTAAACCGGGAAGGACCACAACGCGTGCACAACTCCAAGAAGATATTAACGCAATCTACGCTGTCGGTTTCTTTCAAAATGTCGAGGTGATCCCCGAAGATACACCTCTAGGGGTAAAAATTACCTTTGCCGTTGTCGCCAACCCCATCTTAAATGAAGTAACTATTCAAACGGTTCCCCCTGATATCAGTGAACAAGTCTTACCTCCAGAAACAGTAAACGAAATCTTCAGCCCTGGTTATGGAGACCTCCTCAATCTTCGAGACTTACAAGAAGGGATCAAAAAAGTCAACGAATGGTACTCGGAGAATGGTTATGAATTGGCTCAAGTGGTGGGTTCACCCGAAGTCAATGAGGATGGAACAGTTATTCTTGTGGTGGCAGAAGGAGTTATCGAGAATATTGAAATTAGTTTTATTGACGAAGAAGATGAACCCACAGAAGGAAAAACTCGTGACTTTATTATAACTAGAGAAATTGAGCTCCAACCAGGAGATGTTTTTAACCGTAACACCGCACAAAAGGATTTACAGCGAGTTTTTGGTTTAGGAATTTTTGAAGATATTCGTTTATCCTTTGAGCCAGGAGAAGATCCCAGTAAGGTAATTATTAATGTAATCGTAGTCGAAAATAGTACAGGTTCAGTGGCTGCGGGTGCTGGTTTTAGCTCTTCTAGCGGGATATTCGGCACAATCAGCTATCAACAGCAGAATTTAGGTGGAAATAACCAAACTATCGGCACAGAATTCCAATTAGGAGAAAGAGAATTATTGTTCGATTTGAGTTTCACCGATCCTTGGATTGCTGGAGACCCCTATCGTACTTCTTATACCGTTAATGCTTTTCGTCGTCGTTCTATTTCTCTTGTCTATGATGGTGATGATGATGACATTCGAACTGAAGATGGTGACGATAGTCCTCGGGTAGTACGTACTGGTGGGGGAATCAATTTCGGTCGCCCCCTATCTAAAGATGTATTTAAGCGTGCCAATTGGAATTTATCCACGGGTTTTCAATATCAACGTGTAGTCATCAAAAATTCTGATGGTGATACATCACCCGTTTCTAGAGAAGAAGATGGCAGTCAAAATCTGGCCTTTAGTGATGATGGCAAGGATGACCTGTTTTTTGTACGTTTTGGTGCCACTAGGGATAAACGCAATAGTAGATTACAGCCAACTGCAGGCTCACTACTACGTTTTGGCGTAGATCAAACTATCCCTATCGGCTCAGGGACTATTCTGTTTAACCGTGTTCGGGCCAGTTACAGCTACTATATTCCGACAGGTTTACTCAATTTCACTGAAGGACCTCAAGCATTTGCCTTTAATGTTCAAGCAGGAACAATCCTCGGTGATTTACCGCCCTATGAAGCTTTTGTTGTTGGCGGTAGCAATTCGGTGCGAGGTTACCCAGAAGGAGAAGTAGGTAACGGTAGAAGTTATCTTCAAGGCACAGTGGAATATCGCTTTCCTGTTTTCAGGATTGTTGGCGGTGCTTTGTTTGCAGATTTTGGGACAGTCCTCGGCACTGACAGTGATGTACCAGGAGAACCCTCCGTTAGAAGAAACTTGCCAGGAAGTGGTTTTGGTTATGGGATTGGGGTGAGAGTCCAGTCTCCCCTTGGCCCAATTCGAGTTGATTATGCAATCAATGATGAAAGTGATAGTCGTATTCACTTTGGGATTGGAGAACGTTTTTAGAACTTGCCAAGCAAACTTTGAGCTGTCGAAGAATATCCCAAGCAACAAGATCCCTGCATATGTCAAATGTTTTGTGCGTATTTCTCATTATTCATTTTTTACTCATGTTCTATATCTGAGAATCATTGATTATCTATATTTTCGTATTTACCCTCAGATGGCAGAAAAATCTTCGTCTTTTCTTTAACTAATTTCCTGGGTGTATTCATTAAAACTTCATATGCCTCATATATATTAGTAATATGAAAGCGCGATTAGTCATAAATCACGTATTACATAAGTAGAAAATAAACAATACTAAAAAACTCGAGAAAACATTATGAAAGTAGGTATGCTAGCTGGTGGGTTAGGAACTCGTATTTCAGAAGAAACTGTTGATAAGCCAAAGCCTATGGTTGAAATTGGGACTCAACCTATAATGTGGCACATCATGAAACATTATTACCATTATGACTTAAGTGATTTTGTGATTGCTTTGGGTTACAAAGGTCATGTAATCAAAAAGTATTTCAGTGATTACTGTGCGCTTAATAGTAACTTAACAGTAGAGTTACGCAACGGCAAAATTACCGCTCACAGCGACGGCACTGTAGACGATTGGACTGTACAGTTGATTGATACTGGATTATCTACTAATACTGGGGGAAGAATTAAACGTCTCATTCCTTATCTTTCCGGAGCGAAAAAAGGCCAAGCCTATGGCAAAGAAACTTTTATGATGACTTGGGGAGATGGTGTTTCTAACATCGATCTCAAGAAGCTATTGGCATTTCATAATCACCACAAGGAAGAATATGGAACTTTGGCAACGTTAACCGCAGTCCGTCCTCCAGCGCGTTTTGGTCATTTAGAATTTTCGGGGGAACGCATTGCCAAATTCTCAGAAAAACCTCAAACTGCTGAAGGTTGGATCAACGGCGCATTCTTTGTCCTAGAACCAGAAGTATTTGAATATATAGACGGGGATGCTACCCTTTTTGAAAAAGAGCCCTTAGAAGGGTTGGCCGCAGATGGCAAACTCATGGCCTACAAACATGAAGGTTTCTGGCAATGTATGGACACATTAAGAGATAAGAAACGCCTAGAAAAAATGTGGGAAACGGGTAATGCACCTTGGAAAACTTGGTCAGATACATTGCAGCTAGTTTAAGTAAGATTACTATTAAGTTAAAATTATCCTAGTAATTTCAGGGTTGGGAAAAACCGTGGATCTTCGGTTGCTACTTTAGTCTTTTGTTGTGCATATTTGGTAAATGAGGATTTATATTTGTTTATCAGTAAACAATTCCTTTCCCTGAGAATAAGATAAAAATTTCGTTATCTGTAAAGAGGTTTTTGTGAAAAGAATATTATTGACTGGACATAAAGGTTATATCGGGACAGTTTTAGTACCAATGCTGCTCGCAAAAGGGTATGAAGTAGTTGGCTTGGATACTGACTATTATCAGCGTTGTACCTTTGGTGAAGGAATTGTCGAAATACCAGAAATTATTAAGGACATTCGACATCTCAAGCCTTCAGATGTCGAAGGTTATGATGCGGTGCTTCATCTTGCAGGCTTGTCAAATGATCCTTTAGGCAATTATGAAGCGGGTCTGACCGAAGACATTAACTTTAGCGCATCTGTAAAATTGGCCGAACTAGCTAAGCAAGTTGGAGTAGAGCGGTTTGTTTTTTCCTCTTCTTGCAGTAACTATGGTGCAGGAGGCGTTGATTGGTTAAATGAGGAATCACCACTCAATCCAGTAACTCCCTACGGTGTTTCTAAGGTCAGAGTAGAACAAGAAGTGAGTAAACTAGCAGACGAAAAATTCTGTCCTACTTATTTGCGTAATGCCACTGCTTATGGAGTTTCTCCTCGTTTGCGATTTGATCTAGTGCTTAATAATTTAGTTGCCTGGGCATTAACCACGGGCAAAGTATTTATTAAAAGTGATGGTACTCCTTGGAGACCTATTGTCCATATTGAGGACATTTCTAGAGCATTTATTGCCGTTCTGGAAGCTCCTAAAGATGCAGTTTATAACGAGGCTTTTAATATTTGTCGCAACGAAGATAACTACCAAATTCGTGAGTTGGCAGATATTGTAAAAGAAACTGTTCCTAACTGCAACATTGAATATGACCCCAACGGTGGGCCGGACAAACGTTGTTATAGAGTCAAATGTGACAAGGTCATGAAAGCTCTGCCTAACTTCAAGCCCCAATGGAATGCTCGTAAAGGGGCACAGGAATTATACGAAGCTTATAAAAAGGTTGGTCTAAGTTTAGAAGAGTTTGAAGGGGTTAAGTACAAAAGAATTGCCCATATCAAATATCTTGTTGAACAAGACCTATTAGATACTAGTCTCTATTGGAGACAAGAAGCTTTGGCGGTTGTTAATTAAGATGAAGATAAAGGGAATAATAATATCTGAATACTATCAGGATAGTTTATTCCCTGATTTTCGATAATCGAAGGTCAAATCAGATTTAGATTAAAAAATAAAATAATTAGAATTAAGATACTTTATTAATGATGGAAGAGAAAAGTATATCTTGTATTTCCTGTGGAAATAGCAACCTCAATACGGTAATATCCTTTGGCTACACTCCTCTAGCAGATAATCTTTTGAAGGTGGAGGAATTGGCCAAACCTGAGTATACAGCTCCTTTAGATCTTGCTTTTTGCCCAGATTGCGGCATGGTGCAAATTACAGAACAAGTTCCTCCCGAGATTTTGTTTTGTCAAGATTATCCTTACTTTTCTTCGATTTCGCCCTCTCTACTTAAACATTTCGGAGAAAGTGCAAAAAACCTGATCAAAACTAGGAATTTGGATAGCAATAGCTTAGTTATTGAAGCTGCCAGTAACGATGGCTATATGCTTAAAAATTTTGTGGAATCAGGGATTCCCGTGTTGGGGATTGACCCGGCATCTGGACCAGCAGCAGCAGCCCAAAAGGCTGGGGTGAATACTATCTGTACTTTCTTTACTGAAGAACTGGCCACAAAATTACGTTCCGAAGGTAAAGAGGCAGATCTATTTTTGGGGAATAATGTTTTAGCCCATGTTCCAGATATTAATGGTTTTGTTAAAGGCATTAAGATTTTACTGAAGGAGACTGGAGTAGCAGTCATTGAGGCTCCTTATATAGTAGATTTAGTGGAGCATTGTGAATTTGATACGATCTACCACCAACATCTTTGTTATTTTTCAGTTACTGCTTTAGATAATCTATTTCGAAGACATGGTTTATATTTTAACCATGTTGAGCGTACGTCAATCCATGGCGGCTCTTTAAGAGTGTATGTAGAACCGAAGGAAAATGTCCAGGAATCGGTTAAAGGCTTACTAGATTTAGAGAGTAAATTAGGAGTGGACAGAGTCGAATATTATCAAGATTTTGCTGATAAGGTAATGTCGTTCAAATATGCAATGCTTGATATTCTTTGGGATCTAAAAAAACAAGGTAAAAAAATTGTTGGCTATGGCGCAGCGGCGAAAGCGAATACAATGATCAGTTACCTGGGCATTGATAAGACCTTATTGGATTACATAGTAGATCTTAATACTTTCAAGCAGGGTCGCTATTACAGTGTTAGTCATCTTCCCATTTTTGCGCCTAGTAAGTTGCTCGAAGATCAACCTGATTATGTTTTGATTTTGGCTTGGAATTTTGCCAAGGAGATTATGCAACAGCAAGAGGCTTATCGTGCAGCTGGGGGTAAGTTTATTGTTCCTATCCCCGAGCCCAAAATTGTGGAGTAGATTTTTGATTCTTAATGCTTAATTAGTTGTCAGTTTTACAAAATTTAATTTCTTGTTTTTTTATGCCTTGGATGAATCAACTAAGCCAACTAGAGAATAATTAATTCAACCTACCTAGAAAATAATAAAATTATGGTTAACTCGGCACTTGCTACGAAATTTGAATTGGATAGTCTTGATCACAAACATAACTGTCCTAATTGCGGCTCTCGGGGATTACATATCTTCTATGAAGTCAGAAATGTTCCTGTTCATAGTTGTTTGATGATGCCTTCTAAGAAGAAGGCTCTGGATTTTCCTTGTGGCGATGTGGTTCTTGGTTTTTGCCCAGAATGCGGATTTATTACTAATGTAGAATTTGATGCTAATTGCTCTGCCTATGCGCCTAATTATGAAAGCCAACAAAGTTATTCTCCTACTTTTAACAAGTTTGCTAAATTTCTAGCTGATAAATGGATTGAGAAGTACGATTTACATGATAAAGATATTGTTGAAATCGGTTGTGATAAGGGAGATTTCCTGATTTTACTGTGCGAATTAGGAAACAACCGCGGTGTGGGAATTGACCCCAGTGTAGTGCCAGGAAGAGTCGAGAGTGAGGCTAGCGATCGCGTCAAATTTATTCGGGAATACTATAGTAAAAATCATGCTGAGTATGTTGGTAATTTTATTTGTTGCCGTCATACTTTAGAACATATTCAAAATACTAAAGAATTTGTCCAAACTGTTCGTGATTCCATAGGCGATCGCACAGAAATCGCTTTTTGTTTGGAAATCCCCGACAACACTCGGGTGATGCAACAGATGGCTTTTGAAGATATTTACTATGAACATTGTTCCTATTTTAGCCCTGGAACCCTAGCTCGTTTGTTCCGTTCTTGTGGTTTTGAAGTCACAGATTTATACAAAGAATACGGTGGGCAATATTTAATTGTGGAAGCTCAGCCGATCGCGGAACAAACTTCTGATAAGGTTCATCCCTTTGAAGAATCGGTTGCGGATGTCGCGGCAGATGTTAAGTATTTTGCCCAAAATATTCAGGGCAAACTGCAAGCATGGAAGGATACCTTAACCCAAATGAAAGCAGAAAATCAAAAAGTAGTGGTTTGGGGTTCTGGGTCTAAATGTGTTGCTTTTCTAACTACCTTGGACACGATTGACAGAATTGAATATGTTGTAGATATTAATCCCAATCGTCACGGACAATTTATCCCTGGAGTAGGAAAAGAAATTATGTCCCCAGAGTTTTTAAAACAATATCAGCCTGATAAAGTAATTGTCATGAATGAAATTTATTGTGATGAAATTGGCAAAATGATGGAAGAGATGGGGGTATCAGCTGAACTAATGACCCTATAGTATTTTTAAGCTTTCAAAGTTGCGATAATTCCCAAATTTAAAGATTTTTGGGTTCTTGAGTAAGGCGGGCATTGCCCGCCTTAAAATTTGGAAGAAAACGGCTAAACTGGTGATGAAGTAGTCAAATATTTTATTCCTTTAGTTATTTAGTCTTAACTATGTCCACTAATACTAAACCTCGTACCTTAATCTTTTCCCTTAGGAACTTACGCTTCCAAGCGGCCAATTGTTGTGTTTATGAATGGGAAGATTTACTCTGCGATATAGAAGGTGCCGACCTATATAGCCCTAAGAGTGAGTATCCCTTATCTCGCAAAATTTATCGTGCAGCTAGATCGGTTAGTGGTTCAGATAAATTTGCTAGAGCGATAACGTCCTTTCCCGATGGCATGACTCTAGATCGTGAATATGATTTATTCTTTGTTGTTGTAGACAGTCCTTGGTATTTACATCTCATCAACTCCATCAAAGGTTGGCGAGATAAATGCCGTCATGCTGTTTGTTTTATCGCTGAAACCTGGGAACCAGAGTTAGATGACTGGGCTTTACAACAAGAACCATTTCGGAGTTTCGATCACATTTTTGTAGGGGTTACCCATTGTGTGGAAGGGCTTGCCAAAAGATTTGGAAAACCCTGCACTTATCTGCCTCCTGCTGTCAATACTCAAAGATTTTGTCCCTATCCAGATCCCCCTGAAAGAAGTATTGATGTTGCTTATGTGGGTCGTCGGAGCCCTGAGGTTCATAACTCTTTGAAACGGCTAACAACTCAAAAAAACTTTTTTTACTACTACGATACAGTCAAGGGACAATATTTGCTGATCGACAATCACCAAGAACATCGTGATTTATTTGCCAATTTGCTGAAAAGATCTCGGTATGCCATTACTTACTATGCCAAGTTTAACGTTGCCGAGGAAACAGGAGGTCAGCAAGAGATTGGTTATCGCTTTTTTGAATGTGCAGCAGCAGGAACCGTCATGCTAGGAATTCCTCCTGGCAATAAAGAATTTTCCAAATATTTTGATTGGGATGAACCTATTATTAAAGTAGATCCTAGAACTACAGATATAGCGGATGTTATCGCCGAACTTGACGCCCAACCAGAAAGATTAGCTAAGATAGCCAGAGATAATACAGCAAATTGTTTACTCAAACATGATTGGACTTACCGCTGGAAAGATATTCTAGAAGCGGTTGGTCTTCAACCTACTGAGGCAACCATGAAACACATTGACTATCTACACCAGTTGGCTAATGATATCAACTAATTAACGACGGCTGAGGTTAGATCAAGTTTTAGTCTAATCTTTTGTTCTCAGCATTAGTTATTTTTATGGGCGATGAAAGACTCGAACTCTCCCGATTTATCACCATATTTCGAGTGTGGTGGCTCCACCTATTAATCTAATATCGCCCTTTAGTTAAGAGCCACGACCTGAAATCATTACCCTGAACTCTCATTTCCAATCTCACGGATAGCCCATTTGTAGCATCTCCACTTTTTTGATAATTTTTGCCAAAAATATTCTCTGCTTTACTGAGCCATCTACGATATGTCTGTTATGAGTAAAAATCTGTGACCGCGCATATCTTTAGTTGATAATCGAGGAGCGAACTTATCAGGAGGACAAAGACAAAGAATCGCGATCGCCTCAGCGCCGAATCATTATCGCCAACTCAGCTCAAAGCATGATTAAAGCATTGAAGTTATTAGGAGATTGGATTAGTGGAAAATCCGCTGATTCCCAACATCAGTTCTCTGGAAATCAATAACTGAAATAAATTTTTAATAAAGAACTTACTTGCCACAATTAAGGGCTGATCAAGTAGACATAATCAAGAAACAGAAATACAAATAGGAAAACGAAATATTTTTGATCAGTCTGAAGAATCAATATGGTAAGTAATCCTCCACAGTTAATTATTGAAGCAGGTCGTACGGAAAGACAGTATTGGCGGGATTTGTGGCGATATCGTGAATTATTTTATTTTCTCGCTTGGCGAGATATTTTAGTTCGGTATAAACAAACAGTGATCGGGATGGCTTGGGCTTTAATCCGACCTTTCTTGACGATGATCGTGTTTACTGTTGTTTTTGGAAAAATTGCTAAATTACCTTCCGAAGGTGATGCCCCCTACGCAATTCTTGTTTTTGCAGCTATGCTGCCTTGGCAGTTTTTTGCTAATTCCCTTGCCGAATGTAGCAATAGTCTAATTAGTAACTCGAATCTAATCTCGAAAGTCTATTTTCCGCGCTTGATTGTCCCGACTAGTGCTGTGGTGGTTAGTTTCGTTGATTTTTTGATTTCAGGCATGATTTTACTGGGATTAATGGCTTGGTATGATTTTGTCCCCAGTTGGCGAATTATAACTTTACCTTTGTTTATTGCGATCGCTTTTGCCGCTTCAATCGGTGCAGGATTATGGCTCGCCTCTTTAAACGTGCAGTACCGCGATTTTCGCTACATTGTGCCTTTTATCGTGCAATTTGGGCTCTACGTTTCACCTGTTGGGTTTAGTAGCAATATTATTTCTAAACAATGGCGATTGCTATATTCTCTCAATCCAATGGTGGGAGTGATTGATGGTTTTCGTTGGGCAATTTTAGGCAATGAATCTCATATTTATGTTCCGGGATTTTTCTTATCTTTAGGCTTAGTGATAATTTTATTTATTGGTGGTATTTGGTATTTTCGCAAGATGGAACGCACTTTTGCTGATGTTATTTAATTAAAGTTGCTAAATTGTAATTTGGTAATTAATGCCTAGATACTAATAGAAAGTTAATCTTTTCTCAAGGTCATCAAAAAAAAACAAAATAAATTTTGTTCAGGGATGACAATTGAGCCCCGAGAATGTTAGAACTAGTGGCGGAAATTCAATATAGTTATGTCAGATATAGCAATAAAGGTAGAGAATCTAGGTAAAAAATATGTGATTGGGCATCAAAAGCCGCAGAAATATACTGCCTTGAGAGATGTTATTACCAATGGCGCTAAATTAGCTATTCAGAAAATTACTAATCCCAAATATATAGATGATAGTATCCGAGAAGAGTTTTGGGCGTTAGAAGATGTTTCCTTTGAAATTAAACAGGGCGATAAGGTTGGAATTATTGGGCGAAATGGAGCTGGAAAATCAACATTACTAAAAATACTCAGTAGAATTACAGAGCCCACAAAAGGTCGAATAAAAATTACAGGTAGAGTTGCCAGTCTATTAGAAGTTGGAACTGGATTTCATCCCGAATTAACAGGGAGGGAAAACATTTTTCTAAATGGTGCAATTTTAGGTATGAGCAAGGCAGAAATCAAGAAAAAATTTGATGAAATTGTGACTTTTGCTGAGGTTGAGAAGTTTTTATATACGCCGGTAAAGAGATATTCCTCGGGTATGTATGTGCGCTTAGCTTTTGCTGTAGCTGCTCATTTAGAACCAGAAATTTTAGTGGTGGATGAAGTTTTAGCCGTCGGCGACACTCAGTTTCAGAAAAAATGTTTGGGCAAAATGGAACAGGTAGGGAAAGAAGGTCGCACTGTTTTATTTGTCAGTCATAATTTAGGTGCAATTAAAAGTCTATGTAGTTCTGGAATTGTCCTGAGTTCTGGTAACTTAATTTATCAAGGATCAGTTAATAACTCTATTAGCTATTATAACGATTCTCGGGAGAAAACTACGTCCAATTGTTATTTCTCTGAATCCAAAAAAGATGTCCCGTACATCACAAAAATTGAATTATCTCAAAGAGGAATGCAATATGAAGCTTTCCAAATGCATTTACCTATCAAAATTAATTGTGAGTTTGAGAATAAAGGAATTGATAATATTGTCGTCACGATAGTAATTCGTAATAGTGAAGGATCTTGGTTGATTCACAGTACAGATGAGTTTGCTGAATCTTCTTATGGAAATAATGAGAAAAGAGAATGCATGATTCCAGCCAATATATTTGCAGAAGGAGATTATTATATGATGTTTGCCTTAGGGGTTAGAAACCAAGATATTTATGAAAGGTTAGAAGATATAATTAAATTTAAGGTTGAGTTTTCTGGAAAAATGGAAGATAAAACTCAAGGAAGTAATTGGAAAGGATATTTGTCTCCAGGTATTTTGCAATGGAATTAATTACTAATATTATAAAATTATTTTTAGATAATTTAGCTGATTTAGAATTTAAATTATTTAATTCTCTCTATGATAGAGATCAAAAATTCAGAAAAATATATTTGAGTTTTATGGGGGTTAAATTCAATCAAAAAATACGTATGGGGCATGATATTTACATTAAGAATAAAGGTCAATTAACTTTAGGGGAACGTTGTTCCATTGGTAGTTTTACTCGAATCTGGAATTATAAACAGATTATAATCGGTGATGACTTTCTCACTGCAGGATGTTTAACTCTTAATTCTGGTACTCACGATCCAGTAACTTTAGAACCCAAAGGAATGCCAATTCAAATAGGTTCTCGTGTTTGGTGTGGCATTAATGTAACTATTATTGGAGGGGTAACAATCGGTGATGATGTTGTTATTGGAGCGGGTAGTGTAGTAGTCAAAGATATTCCTAGTCAATGTATTGCAGTTGGAGTACCTGCAAAAAAAATCAAAGATTTAGACCGCCAAAATATAGAATTGTGGAAACCTTATAGATGGAACTAATCGTAACATAATTGCTAATATCAAAACTTTTTGATTATACAGGAAGAATTGGGATCAAAAATTAATGCAAATGGTAACAAAATAATCATTATATTTATGAGTAAGATAGCTTTGGAGCGAATTGTAAAATCTCAATTAACCGATCAACAATTTAAACTTCTGAGACAAGTTTATTGGTTGGGATTTTCGCTATACAATAAACTGTATAGCTGGATTTTAGGAAAACATCCCAGAAATACTATATTTTCTTTTAACTTTCATAATATTAATCACATTAATAAATTTCTCAGGAAAGTAATATCACAAATTACTAATAACCAAAACTATATTGTTGATGTTGGTGCAGGGAATAGTCCATATTATGAATATTTCACAGGAAAGATAGCAAGATATATTGCTATTGATCGATTTACTAGTTTAGCTAATGATGATGAAAGGCAAATAGAAAAATTATCTGGCTATGCTGAAAATTTACCACTAGAGAATGAAACTGCCGATATTGTTCTCTGTAATCAAGTTTTAGAACATGTTAATGATCCAATTAAAGCAACTACCGAAATTTATCGTATTTTAAAGCCAGATGGTTTATTTATTGGCTCTGTTCCTCATGTTAGTCCAATACATTTAGAGCCTTATGATTTTCGTCGCTATACGGATTTAGGAATAAAAAAACTCCTAGAAAATGCAGGATTTGTCGACATAAAAATCGAAGGTAATGGTGGGGTTTATTCTACAGTTGCCGTTATATTAGCAATGGACTGGATGCTATCTACAAGACAAGAAAATAAATCACAAAATTTATTTAGGTTTAGAGCTTTATTATTAGCTCCTCTAGTTGGATTTTTAAATGCGATCGCTATAATTTTAGATCGTTTTCTTGGTGATAAGCAGAGAACTCCAGCAAATTTATGTTGGAGGGCAACGAAACCACTGTAAAAATAAAATTAACCTAGATATGTTTACTGTATTATGTCCAATTTGTTCAAACAAGCTATCAAGTCAAAGCTCACACAAAAGCAGCTAAATATAATTCGCAAAACTTATTCATTAAGCCAGCTAGCTTATCAAGATCTTCGGGTAAACTTGCTTGGTCAAATATTGCCCCTGAAACCGACAGCGATTAGCATGATGGCTAATGATGTCTGTAATTCTCGCTGTCAAATGTGTTTGATTTGGCAAGAAAAAAAGGACTATGAAATGAGTCCTGATGATTTGGCTCAAGTTCTCAGCGATCCTCTATTTAGTAATGTGGTAGATCTCGGAATTACTGGAGGTGAGCCGACATTACGGAAAGACTTACCCGAACTATTTCGAGTTGCTTGCACTAGTTTACCTAAGCTTAGTTCGGCTTCGATGATTACTAATGCCATTATCGAAAATGTCGTCAAGCAAAGAATTATTCAATGTGCGGAAGTTTGTCGGCAATATGGGAAGAGTTTCCAGGTTATGGTTTCTCTTGATGGCATTGGCGAGGTTCATGAAACTGTTAGGGGCAGAAAAGGCAATTTTGATTCTGCGATTGCTGTTATCGATTATTTGCGAGCAGCTGAAATTCCTGTAACTTTTGGTTGCACTATTACGAATTCCAATGCTTTGTATGTCGATGAGTTATTAGACTTTGTAAAAACTAAGGGCTTACGGGGTAGTTTTCGCGTAGCCGAATATATCAATCGTCTTTATAACGAGGAACAAACAGAATATATTAGAAATTTTGACGCGAAAACTGCCTATCATCTCGGATTATTTTTTTTCCGTGCTGAACATAGTTTTGAATTGAATTCAGCTAGGCAAAAAACTTATCGCAGTATTAGAGGAATGCTAGCAGAAGGGAAATCGAGACAAACTGGTTGTCCTTATCATACGCAAACCGTGATTTTAACTTCTCGTGGCGATTTATTATATTGCTCTCCTAAGTCACCAATTATTGGCAACAGTTTAAAAGAGTCTGCTGCAAAACTTTATTTTTCTAATCTTGGTAAGCGCCAAGAAATTATTAAAGATCACTGTGATGATTGTATTCACGATTATCATGTCCCAGTCAATTTTCGAGAGAAAGTTGCTTTCTTTTTCAAATCGAAACGTAGGCATGATAAATATAATTGCCAGAAGTTGGTTAAACAGGCTGCTCAATTAAGTAAGCGACCCAGAAATATTGGTGCTCTATTAAAGTTAACTTCTAAAGCAGTTCTGATTGTTGGCTGGTATGGAACGGAAACCGCAGGGGATAAAGCAATTTTATGGACTATCATCAAAAATTTGCGATCGCGTAGTCAACCGCCAGAGAAAATATATCTTGCGAGTCTCTATCCTTTTATTTCTCAATGGACTATCAAAGAGATGGCTTTGGGCGAAGTGGTAGTGGTAGAGACTTTTTCGCCAGAATTTGAGCAAATATGCGATCGCGCTGATGAGGTAATTGTTGGTGGTGGCCCATTGATGGATCTTGAAGTTCTCAATCATCTTCTATATAGCTTTATCCAAGCGAGTAAGAGAGGGGCTATGACCAGAATCGAAGGCTGTGGCATTGGTCCTTTGGTTAATCCTCTCTACGTTCAAGTAGTAGCAGAAATAATGCGATTAGCAGATCATGTTACGCTCCGCGATGCGGCTTCTGCTGCCAGAGGTCTCAATGAGTTTGCTCGCGCCGATATTCAAACAGTTGCTGATCCGGCAACGGACTATGTTAAGTCGCTAAAATCTCAATTAGCTAATACGACGCCAATTTTGGGTAAATGTCCCAATGTTTCCTGTTTTTTCCGAGAATGGGAAATCGGCTATGCCGGCCAAAGAACGACGGAAGAATATGTAAATCTCAAAATGCAGTTTGAGACTGAGTTGGCTAAATTGGTGGCTTTTGTGGCTGAGGCTCAAGATTCAGCTGTTCATCTTTTGCCGATGCATAGTTTTCAGGTGGGAGGGGACGATCGCATTTTTAATCGTCGTTTAGCAACAGAAATCTCTAGCTTATTTATAGAATCTGAAGCGGAATCTAGAGTTCTATTTGCTAGATTTGTGGTCTCTCCCGAGGAGATCTTACAAACAATGTATCACTCACAGTTTAATATCTGCATGAGATTTCATTCCGTGTTATTTGCGGAGGCTCTCAGTGTACCCTATTTAGCAATTGACTATACCGGAGGCGGAAAGATTACAGCTTTTCTAACAGCTAAAGGCCAACTTGACCGTCTAATTCCCCTTGAAGATGTAGCAGCAGGAAAGTGGCAAGCCAAAATGGAATCACTATTAAAACTTAGTCAGGTTTGAGGAAAAATCGCCGTGAAAGTTTTGCAAATTAATAATTCGGATCATCAAGGAGGAGCGGCGATCGCTGGCTATCGTCTCCATCAGGGTCTACTAAATCAAAATATTGACTCTCATTTGTTAGTTGGCAGTTCGACCGAGCAATGCGATCGCGTTACAGTGATTCCTAGTCAAGCAAAAATCGAAAAATTGGTCGCCTCTATTACTCGACCTTTGGGTTTGAACTATGTCAATCTTTTGAGTAGTTTTGCTCTGGGAAAACATAATCTTTATCAAGCAGCTGATATCTTAAACTTTCACAATTTACATGGCGGATATTTTAATTATTTAGCAATTCCAGCAATCACCAAAGCTAAGCCTGCTGTGTGGACGTTGCACGATATGTGGGGGTTTACAGGTCATTGTGTCTATAGTCTTGATTGCGATCGCTGGAAAACTGGTTGCGGAAATTGTCCTTATCCTCATAGTTATCCTGTAGTTCAAACAGACAATACTCACTGGGAATGGAAGCTCAAAAATTGGGTTTATAATCGCGCCAATTTAGTCATTGTCACTCTGAGTAAATGGCTCACTAAACAAGTGCAGCAAAGTCTCTTAAGTCATTTTCCCATTCATCATATTCCTAATGGGATTGATACTGATGCCTATCAACCAATCGACCCTCAATTATGTCGCACTGCACTCGATATTCCTCCCCATAAAAAAGTATTAATGTTTGGCGCGCAAAGTTTGGCAGATTCGAGGAAAGGAGGTGATTTACTCGTCAAAGCATTGCAAGGATTGCCAGCCTCATTGAAGCAGGAAATTATATTGCTGACGATGGGCAATTGTAGTAGAGAGATTGGCAATACTCTTGGCATGAAAACAATTAATATAGGATATATTGACAGCGATCGTATTAAATCTATTGCTTATTCTGCGTCGGATTTATTCGTTTTTCCCACTCGCGCCGATAATCTTCCTTTAGTGCTACAGGAAAGTATGGCTTGCGCGACCCCGATGGTTTCTTTTGAGGTTGGAGGCGTACCGGATTTAGTTCGTCCTGGGATAACTGGATATCTAGCAAAACCACAAGATACTCAAGATTTTAGTAACGGCATTGTGCAGTTGTTAGAAGATAAAAACTTACGCCAACAAATGAGTCAAAATTGTCGAGAAATTATTCTTAATGAATATTCTTTAGCTACTCAAACTAAGCACTATATCAACTTATATCGTCAAATTTTACAAGGAGATTGCAATTAAAAATAATGGAAGAATCTTGTTTGCCCAGACTACTTTATATTGGCGATGTGCCAGTTGAATCGACTGTCGCAGGTTCGGCATTACTCTATCGATTATTGCAAAAATATCCTGTTGAAAAGTTACACATTATTGAAGGAAATATTCATATTTCTCAAGTAGAAACTCGTCTCTATCGAGTCAATTATGGAAGCTTATATGTAGGGAAAAAGAGACTATTGCACAGTAGATTAACTCCTATATATAATTTATATTTATTATTAACTGCTAAAAAACGAATTTCCCAACTTATCGAAACTGCTAATAATTTTAAACCTGAAGCGATACTGACTGTAACCCATGGATTTTCTTGGTTGACTGCTGCTGAATTAGCAAAACAGTTGGGTATTCCATTACATCTAGTAATTCACGACGACATTATATCTATAATGCCTGTGCCTTCTTGGTCTCGAGCCAAATTTGATCGTCTTGTAAAAAACATCTATATACAGGCTCATTCTCGATTATGTGTTTCTCCTTACATGGTGGAAGCCTACAGCCAAAGATATGGGGTGACAGGAAGCGTTATGTACCCATCTAGAGCACTGGATATCGAGAGACATGATACTGTACAACAAAATTATAATTCATCAGATAAACCTTTAGTCTTCGCCTATGCTGGCTCACTTAATACTCCAGGCCAAGCCAATACTTTAGCTTCTTTGGCTTCAGTTCTACAACAATTTAAAAGCAAACTAATTATCTATGCTTCGCTAAAAGCAGAGTCAGCTGCTCAAATTGGTCTAGATCGAAGCAATATCGAGCTTCGGCCTCTTATACCTTATAGGAATTTAATTGATACTTTACGGCAAGAAGCAAATGTGTTGTTTGCCCCGATGGATTTTTCCGAGCATTATAAAACTCATATGCAACTGTGTTTTCCGAGTAAGTTAGCCGACTATACAGCTATTGGTCTGCCAATTCTAATCTGGGGTCCACCATACTGTTCTGCGGTAAATTGGGCAAGAGAAAATCCAGATACGGCAGAAATAGTCGATACTCCAAATATTCAAGCTTTAGAAATCGCTGTAAAAAAATTAATTGAGAACCCCAAATATCTCGAAAAATTAGCTATGAATACTTTAGATATAGGAGAAAAATATTTCGCTCATACTAATGTGTATCGAGAGTTTTATCAAGCTATTTCTCAATTAGAAAAAATTCCCAAGCCATTATTTTAGAGAATATCAATTATGCAATCAAAAAATCATTGCATCTAGCTATTAGTGTAAATAAAAACAAAATTTTATCGGCCAATAATTGATCAATAATGTTAATTGATGTTTCTGCTATAATACCCACTAAAAACCGTGTTCTTCCCTTGACTAGAATGCTCATTAGCCTTGCTCAACAATCAGTACAGCCGTTAGAGATGATTGTTGTTGATGCTTCTATTAATGATGAAACTAAACAATTATGCCAAAGTCAAATTATCAATCTTGATACTAATATTATTTATCATCGTGCCACAGAAACCGGTGCGGCAACTCAACGCAACCAAGCCATGAAATATGCAACCCAAAATTATATTTGGTTGCTTGACGATGACATTATCTTTGAGCCAAATTGTGTAGAGCGACTTTGGCAAGCCTTACACAGTGACTCTCAGCTAGGAGGAGTAAACGCAATGATTACCAATCAAAAGTATCTGACTCCTAGCAGAATTAGTCGTCATTTATTTCGGTTATTACATGGTCGCCAAGAACCAAGTTATGCGGGAAAGTGTATTGGTCCGGCTTTAAACTTGCTGCCAGAAGACAATCCCAGTTTACCGAAAGTCGTTTCCGTTGAATGGCTCAATACAACTTGCGTTATGTATCAAAGAAAAGCTTTGCCAGAACCTTTATTTACAGATTTTTTTACTGGTTATTCTTTAATGGAAGATGTCACTCTTTCATTGATAGTTGGAAAACAGTGGAAACTAGCTAATGCTAGGACAGCTCGTATTTTTCACGATTCTCAACCAGGAGATCATAAAAACAATCTAGGGATGTTAGCAAAAATGGATTTAGTCAATCGTCATTATGTCATGACTCAAGTTTTAGAACGAAAAACCGCTCAAGATTATTTTAAATTAATTGTTTTACAATTATTTAGCATTTTGGCTTCTTTATCCTCCGGCAAAGGATGGTTATCTTTACCTAATATTCTATTTGGGAAACTTAGTGGAGTTAAAGAAATTATGTTTAAAACTTCTCAAACGACTGTTAGTGAATCATGAATTTAGTCATAAAAATAGTAAAGTATAGCAAGCGTATTACCCAAGGGTTTAGTAGTCGTTGGCGGAACCTCTACTATCGAGCTTTAGGAGTAAAACTTAAGGGTTATATTTGGCTTCGAGAAATAGAGATCCCTCGTAACTACACAGAAATTGAGATTGAGGCTAACTGTGCTTTAGATCGCGGTGTCACTTTACTCTGTAGTGGCAAGTCATTATCTCATCCCAAAATTATTATTGGGGCAAGCACTTATCTCAATCGCCATGCTTTTATTGATGCGATCTTATCACTCAAGATCGGACGAGATTGTGCTGTAGGTCCTGGATGCTATCTTACCGATCACGATCATGGTTTAGATCCTGAATTGACGCCTTTAAAACAACCAATGTTCGCCCAAGCAACTGTAATTGGTGATCGCGTTTGGTTAGGAGCTAATGTGACTGTTCTTAAAGGAGTAACTATCGGTAATGATGCGGTAATAGGCGCGGGAAGTGTAGTAACAAAAGATATTCCTGAAAGTGCGATCGCAGTGGGTATTCCAGCAAAGGTTATTAAATACAAGCAACAAAAAGAATCATTGCTCTCAAATAAAACTGACAATCATGCATCTTAATAACAATTTATCCGAATTGGTTTCGATCGGTATCGCCACTAAAAATCGCTGGCAAGACTTGGAAATTACTCTTACTAAAATCGCACAAAAGAATTTTAAAGCCCTAGAAATCATAATTTATGATGATTTTTCTACCTATCCTTGCCCATTTGATCTCGAAAAATTTAATTTAAATATTAAAATAAAAAGATTTGCTGTGTCGTTAGGTTATATTGCTAGACGAAATCAGCTAGCTAAAGCTATCAGAACAAAATATTATTTTAGCCTTGACGATGATTCTTATCCCGTCGGAGCTTCTTTAATTGCTGCTGTTGAATTTGCTGAAAATTGCTCTGATTTATTTTGTCTGAGTTTTCCCATTTATAATCCCACACGAAATAAATATGAAAATAGCTCTAGTAAACAAGAGCCTTATCAAGTTCGATCTTTTATTGGTTGCGGGCATTTGTTACATCGAGAAAGATTTTTGCAATTAGGTGGTTATCGCGAAGAATTAGTTCATCAAGGAGAGGAAATGGAAATAGCAGCTAGAGCTTTTCAGGACAATTTATATTGCTATCATTTTCCTAGCTTTCTTGTTCATCATACAGCCTCCAATGAAGGTCGTAATTGGTGGCGTATGGATTTCTATGGTTCTCGTAATATCGTTCTTTGGAATGATTGGTTTGTTCCTCAAAAGCTAAAATTAATCAAACAAATACGTACTTTGATATCCAGATTAATTCTTTCTTGTAGAGTATTTCGTCCTGGCTTAATACAAGGTGAATATATTGGGCTAAAAGAGATATATAAATATAAAAAATATCGTCAAAATATGTCAATTCAAAATTATCAACGATGGCGAAATTTTCGCTCTAGTTAATGAACTATACTATGACACTCTTAATCAAGAACAAGAAAAAAGTTTTAAACCTCAAGAGTCTTGATGCGTTGCGAGGTCTTTTGGCCCTATATGTCTTATGCGGTCATGCTCGTTGGCTATTATGGGCAGGACATAGTGAATGGAAACAATATATTCATCCTCTATGGAGTAACATTATTGCTTATTCGTCTGGTTGTTTTCGCTATGGACATGAAGCAGTCATCATATTTTTTGTCTTAAGTGGCTTTTTTATCCATTTAAGAGTATCCAAACAATTAGCAGAAAAAAACGGTTTTCAACTCGATATTGTTTATTTTTTCAAGCGACGCTTTCACCGTTTAATCCCACCTTATGTATTTGCTTTATTGTTAACTTTAATTGTAGATTTAATTGGTCGTGCACTTTATCCTACTCTTTATCATGCTGCCACAGGGGATGTCTTATTAGATAATAACTTTGTCAACAAAGGTTTTTCTTGGACTTCTATTATTCCTGCTTTATTTCTCTTGCCTAGTAGTTTAGGGAAAGATTTTGGTACAAATGGACCTTTTTGGTCTCTTAGTTATGAATTTGTTTACTATCTTTTATATCCTTTATGGCTAACAATTCGTCGTTTTGGAACTTGGCATGGTTATTTAACCGGAATTAGTTTAGCATTAGCCTCAATTTGGTTTTTACCTTCTAGTTTTATTCGCTCAATTTTAATTCATTATCCAATTTGGTTAAGTGGTGCGATTATTGCCGAAATGGTAGTAAGAAAGAGATTACCTAAATGGACAATTTTGATTAGTTGCTTCTGCTCATCAATTGCTTTTATCGCTATTAATCTGAATCTTTCAGAATCATTTAAGTTATTATTTTATACATTATTAGGTTCTAGTATCTTACTGATCGTAATTAGTTTACCTATCATTATTTTTCGTCATCCCCTGCATAGATTTTTAGAATTTTTAGGTATTGAATCTTATACCATTTATATTTGTCATTTCCCTCTAGTGGCTTTTGTTAGTGCTTGGACTATAGAGACTTTTGGGGCAAGACCGATGAATGGATGGTTAGCTATCGGCACGGTGGCTATCACTTTATTGCTCTGCCATTTATTTTTTCTGTTATGTGAGCGTCATTTTATGCATTCACGGCTAAAAATAGAGTCATCATAAAGCTTATGAAAGAATCCTTATCAACTTGGCTTTGCTTTCAAATAGGGGCGAGAGAACATTATGCCATCCCAAGAGCTTTACATCACCAAGGACAATTAGGAGGTTTAATTACAGATTTTTGGGTAAGATCTCGTTCCCCTCTGAATTATCTACCTAAGTCTTATTTAACGAATCTAAGAGAAAGGTTTCACCCAGAATTAGCCGACGCATCAGTTTATTCATTTAATCAATCTTTATTTCAGTTTGAATTGGCCCAAAAAATCAAAACCAAGACTGGTTGGGAAAAAATCATTGCTCATAATCACTGGTTTCAAGAGCAAGCTCTAGAAGTCTTGAAAAAATATACTCACCCACTACCTTCACAAACCACTATTTTTGCATACAGTTATGCCGCTCTCAAGTTATTCCGTTATGCTAAAGCTCAAGGTTGGAAGACAGTTTTAGGACAGATTGATGCAGGCTTGGTTCATCAAGAAATAATTCAACAGAAATTTGTCAACTATCCTAATTATCATGAAAATTTTGAGTTAGCGCCAGCTGAATATTGGCAAGATTGGCTGGAAGAATGTTTTCTCGCTGATAAAATTCTGGTTAACTCCTCATGGTCTAAAAAAGCTTTAGAAAAAAAAGGAATGCCGAATAAAAAAATTTATATTGTTCCTTTAGCTTATCAAAATTCAACTTTTGATCATAATTTTATTAGAAAATATCCTCCTTCATTTTCCCATAAAAGACCTTTGAAAGTATTATTTCTAGGGCGTATAACTTTGGGGAAAGGAATTGCTGCTTTGTTAGAAGCAACAGAATTACTTCAAGATGAACCAATAGAATTTTGGTTTGTTGGCTCAGTAAAAATTCAGGTGCCACAGCGGATCAAAGATAATAAAAAGATTAAGTTTTTAGGTGCAGTTTCTCGTAGTACAACAGCTCAATATTATCAACAGGCAGATCTCTTTTTATTCCCTACTCTTTCTGATGGTTTTGGGCTAACTCAATTAGAAGCACAAGCTTGGCAATTACCGATTATTGCATCTCCATTTTGTGGTGAAGTGGTCAAAGATAATATCAATGGGTTAACATTGCCAGAGGTTAATGGAAATGAAATAACAAAGGCACTATCTTTTTGTCTTAAAAATCCTAATAAATTACAAAATTTTGCAAGAAATTCTCATGATTTTTCTGAGTTTAGCTTAGATAATCTTCAAGAACAATTAGTAAAACTTGATTTAGAAAGAAAAGATTAAAAAATACTGAACAATAAAACTGAAGTGTTTTTTATGGCAATGATAATTAATTAATCGTGAACATCATATGGTAAATTACATTGTTCAAAATCCAAATTCTAAAATTCCCGATCATATTCTCTTAAGCCAAAAATATAGAATCTATCCTATTCTTGGTCTCATGGGAACCTTTTTAGGAACAATACTAGCCCTAATATCTATTCCCAATAATCCCTATCCGGCAGGAGCATTATTTAGCTCAGCATTGATGATGAGTATTGGGCTAGCGATCGCGCCAATGGTGGCTATTTTTCGTAATCCCCAAACAGCCTTAAGAATTGAGCATATTTTGATTTTAGCTCCCATCTATTGGTTGTTATTAGACTTATTACAAGGAACTTATAATTTAGTAGAGGTTAATGTTCTAGGCATCGAAGGAGCTTTTGTTGCAATTGGATTGTTTGTTTCTGGAATTTGGATTGCTAGCTTATCTCGTCCTTGGAAATTGCCGAGATTTCTTGCAAAATCGACTAGTTATGTCCTTGATGCCCCCATAATATTCCGATTTATCCTAGTATTTTTCTCCTTGGGAATTTTTAAATACGCCTATGCTTGTAATTTTAATCCCACAAGAATGATTTATTATTTGGGAACCAATCGGTGGACAGCACCTTGGGGAAGAGGTCAATTAGGTGGATGGGACGCTTTTCTTGATCACCTTAGTTACTTTGGTTACTTATTGCCTACTCTAACTATATTACTCATTCTCAAGAGCCAAAAATTAACGGCAAAAGTAATAATGGCGATCGCACTATCCTTATTCATGGCTGCATTTCTCGCTCATGGTGGAGGACGTCGTATTATCGGAGTGATTTTTGGAGCTGCACTTATTTGTTGGTTTATCCAGTTAAAGCAAATCAAAATCAAACATTTTTTAATCGGAATTATTTGTACCGCCATCTTACTAGCATTTTTACAGTTGATGTTGGAATATCGAGGAGTTGGATTTCAAAAAATCATTCAAACGGGAGAAGTCCAACTCACTCATGAACATCTTCATGTTGACGATAATTTTCTCCGATTAGCTCAAATCATAGATATAGTTCCTCGATATCATCCTTATGTTTATGAAAAACAGGTTTTCTATGTATTAGTAAGACCAATCCCTCGTGTATTTTGGCAAGGGAAACCAACCAATCCTGGATTTGATTTACCTAGTATTCTAGGAAAAAAGGGAGTTTCCCTCTCTAGCTCTGTAATTGGAGAATGGTATCTTAGTGGCGGCTTTCTGATTGTTTTTTTTGGAGGGTGGCTTTATGGTCGTTTAGCTAATTGTGCAAGTTTGTTGCTGATCCAAGATACACAATCAGCCAAATTAGTTTATAGTCTATCAACCATGACTCTATTTGCTGGGAGTCGCTCAATGCAAGACTTAATATTAATGAGTTATGCTATCTTGGCATGGATATTCATTACTGAGTTGGTATTGAGTCGCCAAAGGTCAAAGTCTGTTTGAGAACAGAAGTTGCTATTTACTTTCCATGAAGCCTAACGAAATACAAATAATTTAGTTTGATGTCCAAAACAGTAAGTACCTTAATCGTTACCCATATTCCATCTCCCTATCAAGTAGAATTATTTAATCAAATTGCTGTCAGTAACATTGTAGATTTAACGATTGCTTATATTTATCAAAGTTCGACAACACGATCCTGGAGCCTACCAAAGATCAACCACAATCACATTTTTTTAGATGATGATATCAAAAAATACATAGAAGTCACAAAATTGGTCAATATATTTGACCTAGTAATATTCAATTATTATCAACATCCTCAAATTATCAAACTGATTAACCATCGTGCCGCTAGTAAAAAAGCTTGGTGTTTTTGGGGTGAAAGGATTGGCTATAATCGACTAGGTTACCTCGGAACTTACTATCGTAAATGGAAACTATCAGCCTTGCATCACTCCCAAGCTCCTATCTGGGGTATCGGGAATTGGGCAATTGCGAAGTATCAAAAAGAATTTGGGTCGAAGCGCCATTATTTTAACTTTCCCTACTTTTCAGAACTAAAACATTTTAGTCATTATAAAAAGCAAACATTGTTTGATAATAAATCTAGAAATTTTCTTTTTTCTGGCTCCTTAATCCCTCGTAAAGGAATAGATTTACTAGCAGCTGTATTTTGTGAGCTTGCCGATGAATTTAACCATATTCAACTCAAAATTATGGGTAATGGCAAAATGCGTTTACGGCTGGAGGAGCAATTATCAAAATACCATGATCGGGTAGAATTTTTGGGCTTTCAATCATGGGAAAATCTACCAAATTTTTATCATCAGGCAGATATTCTTTGTGTTCCCTCAAGACATGACGGTTGGGGCTTAGTCGTCCCCGAAGGGTTGGCTTCTGGTCTGCCTGTCATTGGAACAAATCGCACTGGGGCTGCATTAGAATTTCTCAAGGAAGGGAATAACGGCTGGTTAGTTAAAGCAGGAGATAAACACTCTCTTTATCGGGCAATGAAAGAAGCAATTTCGCTCTCTGAAACTGAACTATTATCTTATTCTGCTAAAGCTCAGCAAAGTGTTGTTAAGCATTCTCTAACCGATGGAGTTGAAAAGTTCCATTATTATGTGGCAGAAACAATTAAAGTTTTTCAATGAAAATTCTTCATGTTATTCCCTCAATCGCACTAGTTAGAGGAGGACCTTCCCAAGCTGTTTTAGCGATGGTTAAAGCTTTGATGTACCAGGGCATTAATGCTGAAATTGTCACTACTAATGATAATGGCAATAATTTGCTAGATGTTTCTTTAGGAATTAAAACTGAGTATAAGTGCGTTCCTGTTCGTTTTTTTGCGCGCTATTCCCCAAAAATACACTCTGTAAGGGAATTTGCTTTTTCTGGTCAGTTAACTCATTGGTTATGGCACAATGTGACGAATTACGATCTTATTCATGTTCATGCTATTTTCTCCTATCCTTCCACAGCAGCAATGTTTATTGCAAGACTCAAAGATATTCCTTACATTTGTCGTCCATTAGGGCAATTATGTCACTGGTCATTACAACAGGGCTATCAAAAAAAACGAGCTTATCTTGGTTTAATTGAAAAAGCAAATCTTAATGCCTCAAAAGCATTACATTTCACCACAAAACAAGAGCAAAAAGAAGCAGATAATCTTAATTTAAAATCTACTAGTTTTATTTTGCCTCATGGGATATCTATTCCTGTTCCCATTCCAGAAGCAAGAATCAAATTAAGAAATAAATTACAAGTAGCAGATAACGAAACAATTATCTTATTTCTTGCTCGATTGCATCCTAAAAAAGGATTAGATTATTTGATTTCAGCTTTGGGCAAGTTAACTCATAAATCTTTCATTTTTGTTTTGGCAGGAAATGGAGATCCTGGATATGAAATCGAGGTAGAAAACCTACTTCATCAACACAATATATCTGCTTGTACCCATCGAGTTGGTTTTGTTCAGGGAGAATATAAAAATTTGCTACTACAAGGTGCAGACATTTTTGCTCTGACATCCCATTCAGAGAATTTTGGGGTTGCTGTAATAGAAGCTTTGGCAGCAGGTATTCCTGCTTTAATTACCCCTGGTGTTGCTTTAGCTTCTATATTAGAACAGGAACAAATTGGTTATGTTACAAATTTAAATTCAGATGCTATTGCTTCATCATTTGAATATTGTTTGAATAATCTGCCAGAACTTAAGGAAAAGGGCGATCGCGCCAAAAAATTTATTTTAGAAAATTACACTTGGAATAGTATTGCTTTAAAATTAGTTGATACATACCAAGGGGTTATTAACTCATAATATTTGTGCTATGACTTAGCAGTAATTACGTAGGATAATTGGATAAAATATGACTTCTACAATTAATAATTATGAATACTCTTATAAAAATTCACAACCAGGTTGCCATCATCGATATTTATTATCTCCATTGCTTCTCTTGTTAGACCGAACTAACTCGTCTATAAAACAAAACATTACTGTCTTAGACATTGGATGTGGTAACGGTAGTTTGACCAACGAAATTGCTAGCCAAGGTTATCAAATGACGGGGATAGAAGAATCAGCATCTGGAGTGAAAACTGCAAGAGAGTATTATTCTAATTGTCAGTTTTTTCAAGGTAGCATTTACTCAGAACCGCCCAAGGAACTTCAGCAAGCTTTTGATATTGTCATTTCTACTGAAGTAATAGAGCATTTATATTACCCAAGAGAATTGGTCAGATATGCTCGCAAATGCTTAAAGCCCAACGGTAGATTTATTCTGACTACCCCTTATCATGGATATTTTAAAAATTTAGTGTTGGCCATTTTGGGGAAAATGGATAGCCATCATACTGTTCTCTGGGATGGTGGTCATATTAAGTTTTTTTCCGTAACGACATTAAGTGATTTAATAGAATCAGAAGGATTTAGCAATCTAGAGTTTCATTTTGCGGGAAGACTACCTTATCTTTGGAAATCTATGTTATGTTCGTGTGATTTGAATCATTGAGCAGAACAAATTGAATCATGTTAGAACAGATAACCCCTTTAGTTCTTACATATAATGAAGCTCCTAATATTGAGCGAACTTTGCAACAACTCACCTGGGCTAAAAAAATTGTAGTTATAGATAGCTACAGTACCGATGAAACCCTCAATCTTCTCAAACAATATCCCCAAGTAGAATTATGGCAAAGGGCATTCGATACCTATGCTCAACAATGTAACTATGGCCTAGAAAAAGTAGATAGTGAATGGGTTCTATCTTTGGATGCTGATTACTGGTTAACTAATGAACTCATGGCAGAAATCAGAAGCATACCTAGTACTAACCCGATAAATAGCTATCATATTAATTTTAAATATTGTATTTTTGGGAAGCCTTTGAGAGGAACGGTTTTACCACCTCGCCAAGCTTTATACCGCAAGAATTGTGTTACTTATTTCGATGATGGACATGCTCACTTCGTGAAAACACAAGGGCTAACAAGTTACCTAAAAAATTACATTTTGCATGACGATCGCAAGTCTTTAACTCGTTGGTTATGGGCGCAAGATCGCTATATGATTATCGAAGCTGAAAAACTGCGATCAACTCCACTAAACAAATTAAATTTGCAAGATAAAATTCGCAAGCAAAAAATATTTGCGCCAATTATTATGTTTTTCTATTGCTTAATCATTAAGGGATTAATTTTTGATGGCTGGCTAGGCTTTTATTATACTAGCCAAAGAGTATTTGTTGAAATATTATTAGCAATACATTTAATTGAGAAAGATCTTCTTGAAATGTCGCAAGACAGATGAAAAGCTATTAATTATATTGCTTTAAGTATGTTTTGCCGTCGCAAAAGTTAACTTTTTGTTTGCAGAAATAAATATTAAAAATTGATTTGTAGATTTAATAATTTAGAAGTTATAATTCTCGGTTGAGTAATAATCTTAGCGAACTGATTATCATTTCCTAGTTGATTGCTATTAATACAATCTATATTTTGAAAAATAAATGAATATTTTAGGAATTAATGCGTATCATGGCGATGCGTCCGCTTGTTTAGTACAAAATGGTCAGTTGGTTGCTGCTGTTGAAGAAGAACGTTTTCTCAGAATTAAGCATTGGGCCGGTTTTCCTAGTCAATCTATTAGGTATTGTCTGGATGTTGGGGATATTAAAGCTTCTGATGTAGATCATATTGCGATTTCTTTTAATCCTAAAGCAAATCTGAATCAGAAACTATTATTTACGCTTCAAAATCGACCTTCATTGAAGTCACTGCTAGATCGCCTGAGTAAACAAAGTAAGTCAACTAATATTCAAGAAAATATTGCCCAAGCTTGTCAATGTGATGCTTTAGATATTAAGGCCAAAATTCATCATGTAGAGCATCATACAGCTCACCTAGCCGCTACATTTTTTGTCTCACCTTTCTCTGAAGCTGCAATTTTATCTAATGATGGCATGGGTGATTTTGTTAGTACATTGACGGCAGCAGGACAAGATAATCATTTAAGATATTTTGGCCGTAATTACTATCCCCATTCTTTGGGGTATTTATATAATGCGATCACTCTTTATCTTGGTTTTCCAAATTATGGAGACGAGTATAAAGTAATGGGATTAGCTCCTTATGGAGAGCCAGAATATCTAGAGGCAATGCGAAAAATTGTGTACCCCAAAGGAGATAGTTTTGAATTGAATTTAGACTATTTTACTCATCATAAAAATGGGATTGCTATGAATTGGGAAAAAGGAGCCCCAAAAGTTGCACCTTTTCATAGTCAAGCACTGGAAAAATTATTGGGAATTGCCAGAGACCCAAAATCAGAAGTGACCCAAAAACATCGGAATATCGCGGCCTCGCTACAAGCTGTGAGCGAAGAAATAATCTACCATTTAATTAATAAGTTGCATGATAAATGCCCTAGTGAAAACCTTTGCCTAACAGGTGGGGTTGCGATGAATTCTGTTGCCAATGGAAAAATTGCCCACAATACACCTTTCAAGAATATTTATATTCCTGTTGGGGCAGCGGATAATGGCACTGCTTTTGGAGCAGCATTTTTTGTGTGGAATCAAATTCTAAAACAGCCTCGTAGCTTTGTGTTAGAACATGGTTATTGGGGGTCAGAATTTTCTGAAGCAGAATGTCTAAAGGCTTTGCAAAAACATAATTTACAATCTGAAATTTTGCAGGAAGAAAATCTCCTCACTAAAGTAGTTGATGCCCTGTGTGAGGGGAAAGTTGTTGGTTGGTTTCAAGGCAGAATGGAGTTTGGCGCGAGAGCCTTGGGTAATCGCTCTATACTTGCTGATCCTCGAAGAGCAGATATGCGAGATATTATTAATCTTAAAATCAAGTTTCGGGAAAAGTTTCGCCCCTTTGCTCCCAGCATTTTAGAGGAGAATGTCAGCGAATATTTTGAGACTGATACTGCTGTGCCTTTTATGGAAAAAGTTCTCAGCATATTGCCGGAAAAACGACAAGAAATCCCCGCCGTCACTCATGTAGATGGCACTGGTCGCTTACAATCTGTCAGCAGAAAAACTAATCCTTTGTATTGGTCTTTAATTAAAGTCTTTGCTGAGAGGACAGGCGTTCCACTTTTACTGAATACTTCTTTTAATGAAAACGAACCAATTGTTTGTTCGCCAGAGGAAGCCATTGAATGTTTTCTCCGTACTCAAATGGATTTATTGGTCTTGGGGTCTTGTTATGTTGTGAGGCCAGCAACTAATGCTACTCAAGACTTGGATAAAGGCTCGATTGACAAAGTTTTTTCTCTTAAATAACTTGCATAAAATCTAATTCCAACAATTTCGATGTTTGAGATAGTAGTTCATATGAGTCGGAAAAGAGGAAAATATCACCATAAATGCTACCCTTTTCTATGGTCAATCGCTTTGATTGGTATATTTGTTGCGATTATGTCAATTAATATTGCGATCGCGAGTCTCAGATATCCCCAGCCCCAAGCTATTTTGTGTTTGGGAGGAGATCATCAACGAGAAAAACTAGCTGCTAAATTGGCAAGCCAAAACAAGGATTTGCTGATTTGGGTTTCTTCTGGAAGTAATGACCAAATCACCGGGCAAATATTTCACAATGCTGGGTTGTCCTCTGAGCGTTTTTTTTTGAATAATCAGGCGACAGACACTGTCACAAACTTTACAACTTTAGTCCCGGAGTTTAAACAACATCACATCAAGCATCTATACCTGATTACTTCTGACTTTCATATGCCCAGGGCCCGAGCGATCGCGATGATTGTTCTCGGCAGTCAAGGAATTGTGGTCACTCCTATGGAAGTCAGGACCAGAGGCGATCGCCAAGAACCTAAAGTGAAAATTCTACGAGATACCGCACGCTCTATTTTCTGGTTTTTTTCTGGATATGCTGGGCCAGATATCAAAAGAGAAAAAAGCAATAATTTTAATAATTAAATACTTAAAAGTTTTACTTAACTATCTTGAGCTAGATTAAACTTTGACATCAATTAAATAAACTACAAATAAATAAAAATGTTTATTTTAATTATCATGGAAACATTAGCAAGATTTGGCTATGTTGCAAAAGGTTTTGTCTATGGAGCTATTGGTCTTTTAGCATTACTCGCAGCGTTTAGTAATGGTCGCATCAAAATGAGCTAATCTTTCAGAGGATCAATCTTTTGATAGATGAATCATGTTTTGAATTCTCGTTAATATACTTGAAAATTAATACAGGTGAATTATAAAAATGAGTATTGAAGATAGAATGAAGGCTACAGCCAAAAACATTGAAGGGAAAGTTCAAGAAGCTGTAGGAGAAGTTACTGGGAACCCTCAAGATAAAGCTGAAGGAAAAGAAAAACAAGCTGAAGCTCAAGTTCAGCATAGTGTGGAGAACGTTAAAGACAATATCAAAAAAGCAATTAGCTAGATTAATTATCCTGTTTTCTGCATTTTTGTCAGGGTTTGGCAATTGCCAAGCCTTTTTGCTGGCAAACAAAGACTCAATGAGACTACTAACTTTAGAAAAATAGACTACAAGTTTTCAACCTTGAATCCGCTGCCATCCGCTCTTGATTATCTACCAAAAATTACCGATTTGCCTTTAGTTCTTGCTGGGCCAATACTACGTCGTACAGAACCAGACAAAGTTACAGTTTGGCTAGCATTGAAGGAAGCGCGATCGCTTTCCCTAAAGATTTACATGACAAAAGATCAGGGGGCAACTATCGAAAAATTGCTACTCCAAGGCAGCAATCAGACAGTTCAATTGGGCAAAAATCTACATTTGGTTGCTATTACTGCTGGCTCAACTGATGATATTCTGCTTCAGCCTGGGGAAATATACGCCTATAATATATATAATAATTGCAGCAAAAATGAAGAGTTGAACGACAGCCATAGCTTAATTAATGATCTTGAGATAGGAGACTGTAATCTGAGCTATTTTTCCCATCAACTCCCTACTTTTTCCCTACCCCCACAGGATTTAAATCAACTAAAAATTGTTCATGGTTCTTGTCGGAAGCCTCATGGTGGAGGGATTGATTCACTTTCTTTTTTAGATAATCTAATTCAAGAATCGGCAACGATAGCTACCGCAAGACCTCATCAGCTATTTCTTACAGGAGACCAAATATATGGGGATGATGTTGCCGATCCCATTCTTTGGCTCGCTCACGGAGTTAATGAGCTGTTATTTGGTTGGTCAGAAGAGCTGCCTTTAAAGGCGGGAACAATCTCAGCTAATGACTTAATGCCTGGTCAACGAACAGAAATCGCTCGTGTTGAAGGTGGCTTGACTGCCATGGTCAAGAACTCCCCAGAAGAGGCTAAAAGTCACCTATTTAGTTTTGGAGAATATGCTGCGGTATATCTATTGGCTTGGTGCCCAGTATTTATGCCATCTCGTTTTCCCAAAGGTAAAACTTTATTTAAAAACCAACAACAAGCTCGTCATTGGGAACAAGAAATTTCCGATACAAATAGCTTCATTAAAGATTTAAAGAGTATCAGAAGGGCTTTAGCCAATATCCCCGTCTATACCATCTGTGATGACCATGATGTAAGCGATGATTGGTATCTAAATCGGGAATGGTGTGATCGCGTTTTAGGAAAACCCTTAGGCAAAAGAGTAGTCCAAAATGGCATTTTAGCTTATGCCCTATTCCAGGCTTGGGGAAATACTCCCGAAAAATTTGAGCCTGGAACAGGAGGAGCAAAACTATTGGAATTTGCTTCTCGCTGGTTGGCATCTGCTGGCAAAGATAGCACCGCCAAAACAGAATGTGATCGCTATTTAGGAATTCCTGCTCCAGATATAGCAACGGGGCTACCAAAACTGAACCGAGATCAAGATGTCTTAATCCTTTCACGAAATAGTCAAGCTATTCCTTGGAACTATACAGTTAGTAGTAGTAATCACGAAGTGATTGTTTTAGACACTAGAACTTGGCGAGGTTATCCCGAGGGAGAAGATCAGGGACTGGCACCACCAATGTTGTTATCACCCCAAGCTTTTGAGCAACAATTAGCAATTCCTTTGAGTCAGAGCAAACCCGAAATTGAAGCGACTTTTGTGGTTTTACCAACAAATCTCGTCGCCCTAGATATTATTGATTGGATTCAGCAGTTTGACTTGAGTCGTGATCGCGTTTTTAATAATGATGTAGGAGATTCCTGGAACTTTCACATAGGTGCTTTTGTACAACTATTACTTAATCTTTGTCGACAGCGCGATCGCGTTATTATTCTTTCCGGGGATATTCACTATAGTTGTGCTGTGCGTCTTACTCACTGGTTTCATGACTCGGCAGCAGGCACAGTATTAGCTCAATTGACTTCCAGCGCGATGAAAAACTCAGAACTCCCATCTCGCATAGTTCATACCAAACTAAAATCTTTGCTTCCAGAGAAAACGCAACGCTGGCTAGTATGGGAAAAACTACTAAAAATCCAGCGAATAACTAAGTCTCCTTGGAAGCGAAATAAACAACATTTAAATCTAAATCAACCTATTCCCGATTGTCAATACCGTATTGAATGGATACGAAGACAAGCGGCACAGTCCGTACCTTGGCAGCGAATCTTGAGCAGGAAGAGAAATCAAGATAACCTGTGGCAAAAACTGAAAACCAGGTTAATTTCCTGGTTATGGCGAAATCCTTGGCTACAGGAAGGGCCGGAAGTAGTGGGGAGAAATAACCTTAGCTTGGTGAAGTTCAAATGGTCAAAAGATAGCAAAACCGTGATTCAGGAGACTTACTGGCATCCCCCCTGGAACCAGACTAGCACTGTCAAAAGCTGTTATGAGGTTTCCCTAGAACCAGATGCTTTACCCCCTTTCCCAAAAGCGAAATAGATACATCCAACTAAATCTATTGCAATAAATCATTTAGTTAGTTAGTGGTTATTAAGCACGACGAGTAATCAGCCCCCAAATAAAGATTAATAACATCGCTCCCAACACAGCAAAAATAACACTAGAGATGGTTAAAGCCCCAGCTGAAGCCGCCGCTGCGCCAGAACTTCCAAACAAAACCTGACCAAGGTATCCACCTACGAATGCACCTAAAATACCCAACAATATAGTAGCGAAAATACCGCCACCTTGTCGGCCGGGATAAATTAATTTTGCTAATGCACCAGCAATTAAACCTAATATCAACCAGGCTAAAATACCCATGTTTTACTCCTAATATTTTGATTATTTATGTTTGTCGTTGTTGTGATAACATTACCTATTTCTATAAGTGTATTCTTCTATCCAAAGGAAGATATTCATCATAATACGTCTGGGGTGAATTAGACAAAAGAAGAGAACCTTACAAAATCTACACCAAGCGCAAAAAACAATAACTGTAATAACTAAATTAAAGGCTGCCAATACGATCAAAAGGCCAGAAACGAAATACTGCTTGACCGATAATATTGGTTTCTGGGAGAAACCCCCAAATATGAGAATCATTACTATTATTTCTGTTGTCCCCCATCACAAATAAATTGCCTTCAGGAACCTTAACTAAGGGCATATTATATTGAGGTAGTTGGGCAATATAATCTTCAGCCAACGGTTGATTATTCACATAGACGATTCCCTCTCGCACTGCTACGGTGTCACCTCCTTTAGCGATCGCTCTTTTGATAAAAGCTTGGTTGGTTTCATATCCGCGACTGAGCAACTGTTGTGGTGGTTGAAAAACAATGATATCGCCTCTATGGATCGGCTGAAAATGATAAGAAACCTTCTCGACGACTAGGCGATCGCCAATTTCTAAGGTAGGCAACATTGACCCAGAGGGAATAAAACGAGGTTCGGCAACAAAAACCCGAATCAGTAAAGCAATAGCAAGGGCGATCGCGATCGTAATTAGATTTTCTTTTACTTGTTCTTGCCAAGAAGAAGTCGTACTTTCTTTTGCAGTCATAGTGATAGTTGATAGTTAGAGATATTAATAATTATCTAGATAGTTTGTTTAATTGAATTAAGAGCAGCCAACCTAAAAAACAGCCTAGCGCGTAATGGGGAAAATCCCACCAAGCAAAAGTTGACCCCAAAAGTAGACGCCAGATTATTGTTGAGCGAATTGCGACTGGAACATGAACGAAATATAATTGGGCGAGTTCAATTGCACAGGTGACGACAAACACCCACAAAGGAATCATTGCAATTGCTTTCTTGCCAGAAAAAAACCAAAAGAAAACCAAACACCAAAATATTTCATACAAAATATCTCCTGAATAATCATTAATCCACTCCTGACCAATGCCCGTATAAACTTTGGACAATAAGCCCAGAGGAGTGATCACAAATAGAGATAGTAAAACCAGAAAATGGCGTTTCGTTAAGCTTAATTTTTGCAAAGTTTTGCCTAAAAGTTTACTACTTATTACTCATTACTTATGACTTATTACTTATTAGAGTGATGTCTTTCCACCATTTTGGCCAAAGTTTCCGGTGAGACACAACGACGTTCCGAACAGCAAGTAGTAAGGTTAATGCCATTCATCATTTTTGTCGTACTGACCCGAACCCGAAAATCATCATTAATAAACCAAGCTCGTTCTTGTCCTTGATTGTTATCATAATCTGTGTTGATCGTTAGAATGCCATCTTGGCCAAACCAGTAACGACTCACAACAGGAATACCTTCGACATATCCTTTATTACGGATTAGTTTTCCTGTTAGCCCCGTATCATCATCGGGAATATCAATTAAAATAGCAGCATAATTTTCATTCGGTTCTTTCTCGTCAGTAGTTGCCATCCAGCGAAAACTGGCCCCACCTCTGGCTTGGGCAATATCTACTCCCTGCGCGGAGCAAACTTCTTCGACCCTAGAATCGACCGGTTGAATCACATCAACAATGAGATTAGATCTACCTGATTCGTTTTGGGTAACATCAAAATGATGCACACTTCTTTCGATAAACCAGATCCCCTCACTTTTGCCGAAGAAATCCCTCATTGTCATTGGTGGTTGAAAACGCATCTTTAAATAAAAAGAACAAATAATTTCTCCTAGCAATTATCTCACATAGCAGTTCTCCTATTTAAGGATGGACTACATTGCCTTCACCTAACTAATATTATTTCTCAAACCACATAAACCTGCATAACCAATACCGATCGCATCGACGCTATCATCAATCGGCAAAGACTCTAGCCCAAATAAAACTTGAATCATATCTGCCACATCCTTTTTCTTGGCTTTGCCATTGCCAAGATGGCATTTCCAACTGGACTGATGAAGATATACAGGCAAAATTCCGGTGTCCCGATAACAAACCAAATTAATAACCCCAAAAGCCTGAAGCACTCCTCCAGCGGCCTTGATGCTACGACCAAAAAAAGGCATTTCAATAGCAATATGCTGGGGCTGGAATTCTTGGAGTAGTTCGCTAATGTCTTTCTCTATTTCCAATAATCTTTCAGGAGTCGTTAATTCTTTGGCGGTTTCAATCGTCCCGCAATCAATTATTAATGGTTCCCCCATGGGGGCTTCTTCTAAAATAGCCCAACCCACAATTGCTAAACCAGGATCGACCCCTAACCAAATAGGATTCATTCGGAGATAACTTCTAACTCATCGTGACGAAAATGAGATCTAAACTTCTTTTCAAATTTCACTAGTACAGGTAGGTTAGGACTAATCGGTCTTCCTTGCCAGTCTGTGAGGATATCAATCACATCCCCCTCTAGTCCTTTAATATCAAAGGGTGCTTTTTTGCTTTTGGGATGAGTATAGACAATTACAGATTCTTTAACGCGGACGCGATCGCCAACCTTCATACTTTTTTACTCTCTGAGATTTTCTTTGCTAAGAAAAATTGGATTATTGTTCTTAGCAACTTTACCATTCTTAGAGTCAAAAAGACTACCGATTTACCGACAGGTTTTTGAAGCAGGGAAATATGGAGTAACCTCTCATTCCCCTTTTGATTATGGCTATTATGGAGTCAGACTCAGACAACGGAAATATTGATTACTATCATAAAAGTATTTTAATATGACTTCAATTTCTATAAGTTTAACTATTCTTTGGATTATTGCAGGGATCGCCCTCTGTATTTTGGAATTCCTTGTTCCCAGCGCCTTTGTAGAATTGATGATGGGATTTGCGGCGTTAGTCGTGGCGGGAATATCTTTAGTCACCTCTAATTCCGTATTGTTAGTTGGTTTATGGTTGATTCTTTCGACATTGTTTACTATTCTGTCTCGAAAATTCTTAACCCCTTCATCGAAAAGACATTACTCTGGGGATGACAAAGAAGGCACAATTATATCGTCAATTGAACCTGGTAAGATGGGCAGGGTTTTATATGAAGGTAATTCTTGGCGAGCAAAATCGGCTGACCCTAGTATCTTGATCTCCGATAATGAAAATGTTCATATTGTAGAAATTCAAGGTAATACTTTAATTGTGTTACCAAACAACTATTTATAGATATTTATTAAACAGCCATAATATCTTAATGATTCTCGTAAAATCCCTTATATGCTAGTATGTGGGATAATCACGGGATGTAGCGCAGCTTGGTAGCGCACCGCTTTCGGGAAGCGGGGGTCGCAGGTTCAAATCCTGTCATCCCGATTTGCACTGTAAATATGAAGACAAATCACGATCAACTATTTAAGGAACTGCTAACAACCTTTTTTGTTGAATTTCTCGATTTATTTTTTCCCGCCATCGTTGAATATTTTGATCCTGATTCGATTTCTTTTGTTGATAAGGAATTGTTTGCCAATATCACTAGTGGTCGCAAGAAAATTCTGGATATTGTCGCTCTAGCTAAGTTTAAGGGTGAGGATTCTACTTTCTTAATTCATGTGGAGAATGAGTCTTCTAGTAAGTCTGATTTTAATCGACGTTTCTTTAAGTATTTTTGTACTTTGTTTCTGAAGTATAATGCTCCGATTTACCCGATTGTGGTTTTTTTTATGATTCTCCTTTGAGAATTGATGCTAGCAGTTTTACTGTTGATTTTCCTGATAAGCGAGTGCTTGCTTTTGATTATGAAATAGTTCAGCTTAATCAATTTGATTGGCGTGATTTTGTGGAGAATCGAAATCCTGTAGCTGCTGCTTTGATGAGTAAGATGAATATTGCTCAGGAGGATAGACTTAGGGTTAAGCTTGAGTGCTTGCGGTTGCTGGTTTCTCTTGAAATTGATCCTGCTAGGATGCAGCTTATTTCTGGATTTGTTGATACTTATTTGAATCTTGATGCCATCGAAGAGCAAGCTTTCCAGTCTCAGTTAGATACAATTAATTTGGAGGAACAGGAATAAATTATGCAGTTAACAACTTCTTGGGAACAGCGGGGTATTGCTAAAGGTCGGCAGGAAGGTCGGCAAGAGGGCTTATTAGAGGGTAGAGTTTCTACTATCTTGCGTCTGCTAAATCGTAAATTTGGCACTCTTGATTCTGCTATTACTAATAAAATTTCTGCGTTGAATTCTGAGCAGCTTGATTGTTTGACTGAGGAATTGCTTGATTTTCAATCTTTTGAGGATATTGAACGATTTCTGGTCAATTGCTAATTGGTTATTTTAAGATGGCTTTTTAAACATAGATTAATCACTCTTTAAAGACATTATTAGCTTTGGAAAAGAATTTTTTGTTCATAATGCAAGCGCATTTATGAAAAGTTGCAAGAGAAACTTAAGGATTATTATCAAGAGCAATCAAAAATCAAATCACAAGGAAATAATCAATTGTAGGTCTTATTAGTTTTAGTCTAGGCTAGTGGGCCACCAACTTTGTTTTGAGGAAAAGGCTATAAACCAGACATAGATAGCCTATTTAACCCCAAATTTACTAAGAAAGCGCAATTGAACGCGAAATTCCCCAATTTTCTATTCTTCAACGAAAAGCGATCGCCGTTGGCAGTAATGCCGCGACACTTTCGGAAGAAAAGTCGCGAAAGGCACTAACAGCTAAGCCAAAAATCTTTTGGGGTTTTAAATCTTCTTGAATTAAGCTCCAAATTCTTTGTACTTCTTCAGTATGTAGCCTTTCGTCTTCTGTTAAAGCTCGCAAAAGCTGATCTCTTAGATATTGCCCTTCTTCTGACATCAAATATTGCAGACCTAACTGAGCAGTTGGTAAAAGATCGAAAGCTTGATCGGCACGAGCGATCGCAATCATATTCTCCAATCTTTGCCATTGGAACTTGCCGTCTTGAATCAACACTTCCAACAGACGTTTCCGCAATTGGGGTGATTCTCCAGTTAATAGACGACGAGAAACATAGGGATAAGAAACCTCAACAATCTTAAATTGGGAATTGAGACTTAGGGCCAAACCTTCTTGAGTAATCAAAGAACGAATGATCAGCGCAAATTTCGCAGGAACTCGAAAAGGATATTCATACATCAACTCCGAAAACTCGTCTGTAATGGTTTTGAAATTGAAATCCGCGACACTTTCGCCGATCGCTTGTCCCAATACCTTCTCCAATGCCGGAATAATCGGATTGATGTCAATATCAGGAGTCAGAAAACCTAAGTTAACAAAATCCTTGGCTAAAGCTTGGTAGTCACGATTTATGAGCTGCACAACTGCACTAGCGAGGGTTTCTTTGGTATTTTCATCCAACTGATCCATCATGCCAAAATCAATATATGCCATGCGACCATCGGGGGTTGCAAAGAGATTTCCGGGATGGGGATCAGCATGGAAAAAACCATGCTCTAGTAATTGGCGCAAACCAGAAGTCACCCCAATGCGAATCAGATCATCAGGGTCTAATCCCGCAGCTCTGACGGCATCGAGATCAGTTAGTTTGAAGCCATTAATCCATTCTAAAGTTAAGACTGCACCCCGACTGTATTCGTGATAAATCAGGGGCACCTTAACTTCGGGGTCATCTTTAAAATTCTCGGCGAATTTGTCGGCGTTTTTCGCCTCGTTGACATAGTCGATTTCTTCAAATAACTTGGTGCCAAATTCATCAACTATCAACGTCAGATCATGTCCTAAATTGAGAGGCAGCCAAGGCCCTAACCAGCCAGCACCCCAGCGCATTAGACATAGATCCAATGAAAGTAAAGGACGTAGATTAGGTCGTTGCACCTTGACCGCAACTTCTTCCCCTGAGTACAGAACACCTCGATACACTTGCCCTAGGCTGGCGGCTGCGACAGGATTAGGAGACAATTCTCGATAAACTTGGTCTATGGTGCAACCCAACTGACTTTCAATAATATTGAAGGCAGTATGACTATCAAAGGGTGGCAAATCATCTTGGAGTTTAATTAATTCATCCAGAAAATCTCGACGAATCAAATCTGGTCTGGTGGACAAAGCTTGTCCTACTTTAATGAATGTGGGGCCGAGGCTAGTTAAAATATTTTTTAGCTGGGTAGCTCTGCGTTGCGATGTGGCTACTGGTTGGTTTGTCCAGCGATCCCATTGCAGAAGGAGAAAAAAACTTCCAAAGAACCAGATGATTTTAATGGCACGCCAGATCACTAACCAAGGTCGATAACGATAATATCTGGAGATTTCCTTTTGGTTGTAACCAGTTGGCAAGTCTTCTTCCAAGCTTTGATTTGAATTTACCATTTGATATGGACTCACAAGTCTACTGATTGCCCCTCATTTACAAACGATCTTTTGTCTACAGGTATTTTATAAATATTAGTATACAAAAATACAGATTTCTTAATCCAGCATAATATCATTCTATGAGAACGGCGTACTACTTAATAATTAGTTATATTTTTTTAAGATTTGGTTCATCATTCAATTATTTGTTAAGGGCTTCAGTTGGTGAGTGTTTCTAGCATTTGCTGAGGAGTGAGATTGGGATGGACGACCTTCCCGTCTTTAAACCAGATAATTCTTTGGGTTTGACGGGCGACTTCTGGCTCGTGAGTGACCATGACGACAGTGATCCCGCTATTGTGCAGCTCCTGAAAAATTTCTAGAACTTCTTGGGTTGTGCGAGAGTCTAGTGCTCCTGTAGGCTCATCCGCGAGTAACAGTAATGGTTCATTGACGATCGCCCTAGAAATAGCGACCCTTTGTTGCTGTCCTCCAGAAAGTTGATTGGGTTTATTATGTAGCCGATCGCCTAAGCCCAATTTAATTAAGGCGGCCTTGGCGCGATCGCATCTAACGGTGGGGGGAATCCCCGCATAGATCATCGGGAGCATGACATTTTCCAAAGCAGTCATTTGGGGCAGAAGATGAAATTGCTGAAAGACAAAACCAATCTTATGATTGCGAATCATCGCTAACTGGTCGTCTTCGAGTTGGGAAACATCAAGCTGATCCAGATAATATTTCCCCGAGGTAGGACGGTCTAAACAGCCAATAATATTCATCACCGTAGATTTTCCTGAACCGGAAGCGCCCATAATAGAACAATATTCACCTTGGTTTATGATTAGGTTTACTTTGTCTAGAGCATGTACTGTAGTATTCCCACTACCGTAAATTTTTGATACTTCTTCTAGACAAACTATTATGGTTTGGTGATTCATAAGGTTCAAAATTTACAGTTCACATCATTAAGTAGTTCCCATGGTGCCCCAGATTAATTATGTCATTCGTTCTTTAAAAGATGGTAAATATCTAGTCGCGAGGATTCCCCAGGAACAAGAGCCAAAGGAAGCTAATTACTTATTGGTATTTAAAGTAGACTATGAAGCTTTGTCTTATCTTAATACCCATGCTCAAGATTTCCGCGATCGCCTTAGTGTCGAATCATTATCGCCAACTCAGCTCAAAGCATTATTGAAGCGCTGGAGTTACCAGGGAATCGGGTTAGTAGAAGATCCGCTAATTCCCAATATCAATTTTCTGGAGATCAACAGCCTATCATAGTTGCATCAGGACGACAAATTTACCCTCAAGATTAATCATTGATTTTTTCAATCCTCAGCAATCCTTCCCGGACAAATTTAGTTGCCAATTCAATCTTCCCATTTTCACTAATGAGGCCACCAATATCTTTGACGGCAAAAGAATCTTCTTTTAGTAAAGTTTGTAGAGAAAATTCGGTAAATAGGGGAAAATCTAACGTCTTACGATAAAATTTGACATGAATTTCTTCGTCATCTTTTTCTAGCTTATATACAATATTCTCTCTTCTCGACAATACAGAATTCAAATTTAGTTTATGGACTTGTATCGAATCAAAAAATCTATTTTGATCTTCGGAAGTTTGGCTGGCTAGAAAATTGTCGAACTTAGTTTCTAATAATGAGCCGATATCAACATTATCAATAAAATCATGACATAGTTGCTTGAATTCCGCTTTAAAAGCTTTTTTCTGATACTCAGGAGTAAAAGGATTGGGAATTGCCTTTCTAAATAACAAATTATCTTGGGCAAGGTTGACTATTTCCTGTAGTAGTTCAAAGCGATAACTAGGATGCAATCCTAAAGTAATATGCACTGATGCTTGATCGGTAGTAACCGCATCATGAACCAATCCTCTGGGAATATACAATAGATCTCCCGGTTTTATTTCTTGTTCAAATGTTGGCTCACCCAGTTCATACTTGCCCTTCATAAACTTAGCATGGTTTTGTTTTTTAGTCGGAATTTCTATCGGAGAATGATACAATCTCCAGGTCTTTGTGCCTGTGGTCTGCATGATAAAAACATCATGATCATCGTAATGATAGGCAAATCCCTGGGCATCTGGTGGCGTAATATAAATATTGGACTGTAGGCGAAAATTCAGCTCATTTTCTAAGACATGGCAATAATTAATAAGTTTAATAATTGAACTATTACCACTATTAATAATTAAGGTATTACCCTGATTTAATAAGACAAATAGCTTGTCATTGTCAGCGATTTGAGATAATCCTCTTCTCCATTGAGAAGCCGGAATTTCTCCTCCTTTATTGCATACTCTCAACCCAGAAGTTTGCAAGCTTTGATTCTGAAAAAATAAATCGATATCTTGAGTATTTAGAATGCCATTATAATAATTCTCATCATGACGTGAGATATAAAAATACTCTTTTTCGTAATAATGTTGAAAAAATTCTTCTATGGTATAAGGTGCGATCAAACTTTCTAATTTATAAGACATAATTATCCAACTAAAATTTGCGCAATCAACAATAACTAAGCGAGTAATTTTGTAGTTGTCCCCAACTCTTGTTCCACAAAACTGACTAATTTCTTGAGAGCTCGAAATCTTCGAGGATTTTTGATTTTCCAAAGCTCTATCTGATTCATCAATTGAATAGATTTCTGGAAATGATGCTCTAGTTCTTTCCCTTGTAGCATAGCTCCAGGAAGAGGAAAAAAACGAGCTAAGAGCATAAAAGCATTGGCATCCTGGATTAATTTAAATCTTAATCTGCGCCCTGTTTCTAGAAAGAAAATATGAGATAAAGGCAATGGCTTTAGAGGAAAATCATTTTGGTCTCTAATGATTCGTTTTCTTGAACCTGAAAATAATCTAGGTAAAGAAGGTAAATCATAACCCAGTCCTCTAGCTGCTGATGGCCAAATTTTAAGCTGAGGAAAAGCTGGATAGACCATTGGCTTACCTGTTTCAGCCAAAGAAATTGCCACCATATCATCGGATAAAACTTTATAGCCAGCTTTGGCAAAAGCAGTTGCTGTAGTTGATTTACCTGCGCCGGGAACTCCAGCAAAGACTATTACTTGGTTTGCTATCTGTACAGCACTGGCATGAAGCAGGAAAAAACCCCTTTGGTAGAGAATCAGACCTAAAGCTTCGCTTAATATATAGAGGCTTAGTAATTGAGGATTGATCACATCTGAATCAAGATCCACAATGAGATTACAACCATCTTTAGCTAAAAGAGTTGCTATTCCCGGCCATTGTAAATAGGCTTCTTTGGGATTACCTCCAAATAATACCTCTACATTTTGACGTTTAATCGAAGTTTTTTTAAAATCGGACGGAGGGATAAACTTCTCTTGCTGAATATAGAGATCTTCTCCGGTTCCTCCTTCAATTAATTCGGGAAGTGAAAAGTCAGAGCGAATATTCAAACCATAGGCTTGATAAAAAAACATTTAATTAAATCTAAGGTGTCAGAGACAATTTATGAGGTAGGATGTTTTGCTACTCAAATATACTGATTGTTTCTCAGATTGTCATTCAACGTCAGTTCGACGAATTTTCCTTTTGATTAAATTTCCCAAGTTGAACCACGAATTAATAGGCTTTTCCCTAGACCCCCAAATCCCTAAATCCCCAAATCCTTATTCAGAACCAGTAAATTTT
>NZ_ALVZ01000201.1 GCF_000332055.1 Xenococcus sp. PCC 7305
ACTTCTTCGGGTTCAGTTACCGGATCAGTTTGGTCACTATCTGCTACACCTACATTGGCAATAGTTGTACCGACATCGCTATCTTGAACTGTATAGCTAACAGATAGAGTGTCAGATTCTCCTGGTGCTAGGTCAGTAGGAGCTGAGGTGTCACCAGTCAGATCATCGCTGATAACTACATTGGTTAAATTGGTATCACCAGTATTGGTTGCAGTAATGTCATAAAGAACATCATCACCAACACTGATAAAACCATTGTCATCATTGTCTGTAAAACCGGTATTAGTTTTCACTACAGATAATTCGGGATCTGGAACAGGAACTCCTTCAATGTCAGTTACCGGGTCGGTTTGGTCACTATCGGCAACTCCAGTGTTGGCAATAGTAGTTCCGAGGTCGCTTTCAAGGACTGTGTAACTAACAGAAAGCGTATCCGATTCTCCAGGAGCCAAGGTTACAGGAGTTGAGGTATCCCCAGTAAGGTCATCGCTAATAACCACATTGGTTAGATTAGCACCACCAAAGGCCACAGGGATATTAATTGCGGTCAGATCATAGAGAATATCATCACCGATACTGATATCACCAGACCCGTCATTATCTGTAAACCCTGTATTGGTTTTACTAATATCCAAAGTCGATTCAGGTACAGGTACAAATTCAGGATCGGTGATTGGGTCAGTTTGGTCACTATCGGCTGTTCCAATATTGTCGATTTCTGTTCCCAGATCGCTATCTTGAACTGTATAACTAATAGATAAAGTATCCGATTCTCCAGGTGCTAAGGTCACGGGAGTTGAAGTATCTCCTGTGAGATCATCGGTAATTACAACATTGGTTAAATTAGCCCCACCAAAGGCAACAGGAACATTGGTTGCTGTTAAGTCGTAAAAAACATCATCACCAACGCTGATATCGCCAGAACCATCATTATCATTAAACCCTGTATTGTTTTTAG
>NZ_ALVZ01000202.1 GCF_000332055.1 Xenococcus sp. PCC 7305
ATTAGATATCACAGCAATTTTTTGCGACGTAGATGATTTTTGTCTCCAGTGGTCAAAACTATGGCAACAGCAGAAACAACTGCCCTCAATGCCTCACGAAAAGCGTTGCCGTTCCAGAATGTCGTTAAGTGAAGTAATGACTATTGTGATTGCATTTCATGGTTCAGGCTTTAAGACTTTCAAGGAATTTTATACCTTACAAGTACTACCACACTGGAAAAAAGCCTTTCCTAAATTAGTTAGCTATAACCGTTTTGTAGAAATGATGCCTTGGTGTTTAATGTTACTGTGCTGTTTCCTTCAGACTCGCAGAGGAGAAGTAACAGGTATTAGTTTTATTGATTCAACGCCGATAGAAGTCTGTCATCCTTGCCGTAGTCGTTCGCATAAAGTGTTTAAAGATATTGCAGGTTGGGGAAAGAATTCTATGGGATGGCATTACGGTTTTAAGCTGCATCTGATTATTAATGACAAAGGTGAATTACTAGCTTTTAAGTTAACTCCAGGCAATGTCGATGACCGAAAGCCAGTCCCAGAAATGACTCAAGATCTTATTGGCAAACTATTTGGTGATCGCGGATATATCTCTCAAGATTTATTTGAGGAGCTTTATCAAAGACAATTACAGCTGATTACTCGATACAAAAAGAATATGAAACAGAAGTTGGTGAAACTAATCGACAAAATTTTGTTACGAAAGAGAGCTTTAATTGAAACAGTCAATGACCAACTCAAAAATATTTCTCAAATAGAGCATTCAAGACACAGGAGTATCTGGAATTTTCTGGTGAATCTTCTGGCTGGATTAGTAGCTTACTCTTATTTCCCGCAGAAACCTTCTCTTGATCTAGAGCCCAAAGCTTTATCGGCTCTCCCTCCTACTGTTTTTTAACCCTGATTCAGCAGCTAGAAGATAGAGCCTAATCCATTTTAAATCTCATGACGCACAAAGCGCCAAGCTTTGCTGAGCGCAATTTATTTTTTAGCGATCGCGTATGGTCTTGGTTTCATCTT
>NZ_ALVZ01000203.1 GCF_000332055.1 Xenococcus sp. PCC 7305
TACCCTCGAACCTGATGATATGATTGCTGGTCAAATTGATAATACTGCTACTGCTGATAGTGATCAAACTGACCCAGTTGATGATTCGACTGATGCTCCTATTGATCAAACTCCAGCGATCAAAATCGACAAATTAGGAACTTTAAGCGATGATGCCGATGGGTCAGGAGATATTAGTGTGGGAGATACTATCACCTATACCTACACTGCCACTAACACTGGTAATATCACTCTCGATAATCTCACGATTACTGATGATGTTCTCGGAGCCATTGACCTGGGAGTCGAAGATGATGTGAATGCTGATGGGGTAACTATCTTACAACCAGGAGCAACTGAAATTGCTACGGCAACAGTAGTTGTTGCTCAAGCAGATGTTAATACCGGTTCGATTGAAAACCTAGGGACTGTCAGCGCGGACGATCCTAATGATGATCCCGTAACGGATGAAGATCCTGAAACAATTCCCATTCCACAGTCTGAGTTGATAGTCGTTAAAACCAATACTGGATTTAATGATAATGACAGTTCTAATGATATTAGTGTTGGTGATGATATTCTCTATGAGATCACTGCAACTAATACTGGAGATGCAAATCTAACCAATGTTATTATTACAGACGACTTGACTGGAGATACCTCAGCTTCTGTAACTCTAGTCCCAGGAGCATCGGAGACCTTATCTGTCAGCTACACTGTACAAGAAAGCGATCTTGGTACTACTATTGCCAACACTGGAATTGCAGATAGTGATCAAACCGATCCTGTTACTGACCCTGAAGAAGTTGATGTTCCAGATCCTGAATTATCTGTGGTGAAAACCAATACTGGTTTTACAGACAATGATGGCAATGGGTTCATAAGCGTTGGGGATGATGTTCTTTATGACATTACTGCAACTAATACTGGTGATGCTAATTTAACCAATGTAGTTATCAGCGATGATCTGACTGGGGATGCATCAACTCCAGTAGACCTGGCACCAGGGGAATCTAATACTTTGTCTGTCAGTTATACAGTTCAAGATAGCGATGTCGGTACAACTATTGCCAATGTAGGTGTAGCAGATAGTGACCAAACTGATCCGGTAACTGAACCCGAAGAAGT
>NZ_ALVZ01000204.1 GCF_000332055.1 Xenococcus sp. PCC 7305
GCGTTGTTACTTGTCTATATTAAATAATGTAACAGTAATTTTAAGAATTGTAAAGAAAAATTGACAAAAAGTTTTTTGATGCTATTGATAAGCAAATCTAATCAGGGATTACCAGTATTTTTTTGATGGAGTAATAATTCAATGCGATCGCAGATGATGAGTAACGCGATCGCAAATAACAGGAGAAACCAAGTCTATTTAAGAGCTACAAAAAAAGTTAAAGTATTACGATGCGAAATTTGTTATAGTCTTTCCCTTTCTGCAATACGTTCATCATTATTAAACTGAAGTAATTTTGCCGTTGTTCGTCCAACCGAAGTCAATCCTAAGATCTGGAAATGTTCAACTGCAAAATGTTTAATCCATTGCTGAATACGAGGATTGAATAGAAAAGAAAAATCGCTTGTTTGCGGATCAAACGATCCTAAATCTGTTCCCTTATATCGGTTGCAACGCCAACAAGTATAAGCTAAGTTATTTGCTTCTGTTTTCCCGCCATGTTTTTCTGCAATAATGTGATCGATTTCGTGGGGAAAGAAAGACAAATTAGCAGGAATTAAGCAATATTCACACTGATAGTGGGCTCTTTTTTCTACCAAACGACGCACTGCTACAGGAATATAGGTCGTGCTCATAAACTAACCCTCTAAATAAGGAAAGCTCCCTGCTTTAATCATGATTACTAAGTGCTCAATACGTTCGTATTCATCAAGTTCTTGTTGTTCTGTGATGCTAAGGTTCCCTGTTTTGCTAAGTGTTAGTAGAGTTTTGAGCCTTTCCTGCATTTGAGCAGTAGGACGAAAAGCAATAATTTGTTCTGGTGTTGGTTTACTTGCTAGGAAATCGAGAATATAACGATAAATTTTAGCTGGGAGTGGCGGTTGTTGCAGACTAAGTGCTAAAAGCTCGGGAAGGCGATCGCCCATTTGCAATAACTGTTCTGAAAGTTCATCTGGGACTTCTAGAGTGATTTTCACCATAGTAGGGGTCTGATGGTTATGGATTTAAGCAGCATAAATTTAGTTTTATAGATTCATTTTAATCTAACTATCTTTCCGAAAAAATAATTTGAACTATAGCGATCGCACTTGGTTAAGAGTAAGGCGAAGAGATTAGAGATCGCTATACCCTTAAAAACAAAAAACCTCGGTGCGAACACCCAGGTATCAGA
>NZ_ALVZ01000205.1 GCF_000332055.1 Xenococcus sp. PCC 7305
TGGCACCATCTCCTCGACTTTATGCTCGGCGATGCGGAACCAGAACCTTTCATCCCTGCAAATACTTCTTAATTTTTGAATTTGGAATTGCTGACTTTATCAACCATCACTGTCGAGTCAAACATATATGGATAGCCAAGTTCAAACTCCTCTTCCTTTAGAATCATCATCAGCCAAACAGCTCCTGACCGGGGCCGAATTAAAATTACTCAATAAAAAAGCAAATCTTCCAGGATTAGTTAGATTATTGGGACATTTAACAGTAATGACAATCAGCGGATATTTATGGACAACAGCAGATAATTGGTTGCTGAAGTTACCTGCTTTAGTTATCTATGGTTTTAGCTTGGCTGCAATGTTTGCACCTTTGCACGAATCTGGACATCGCACTGCTTTTGCCAATGCTCGTCTCAACGATTTGGTTGCCTGGTTAGCAGGAGTATTTTCTTTTTATAACAGTAGTTTTTATCGTCGCTATCATAAATGGCATCATCGCTATACCCGAATTCCCGGTAAAGATCCCGAATTAGAAGATCCTCAGCCGACTAATTGGCAGGAATATTTAATTGAAATCAGCGGATGTAATTGGTGGTTGGGGAAATTTGCTACTCACTATAAAGTTGCGACAGGCAAGTTTGAGAATATGCCTTATATCTCTGAAGATGGTAAAGATGAGGTTATTAGATCGACTCGATTGCAATTAGCTGTTTATGGAGGCGCGATCGCTCTTTCTGTGATCTTTCAACAACCTTGGTTTATTACTTTCTGGTTATTGCCTTTAGCAGTGGGACAACCAATTTTGCGCTTTATCCTCCTAGCAGAACATACAGGATGCAGCAAAGATGGTAATTATTTAACGAACACTCGCACAACTTTAACCTGGTTTCCTATTAAGTTTTTGATGTGGAATATGCCTTTCCATGCCGAACATCATTTATATCCTGCGATTCCTTTTCATGCTTTGCCTCAAGCACATCAAGAATTAAAAGAACATTTTGCTGTGGTTGATGAAGGATATATCAAAGTCAATCAAAATATTATTAGTAGTTTTCAGTAGTAAAGAATCGTAAAATTTTAAAGCAAAAAATTAAAAATTTGTCTTTTGATTCAACGTGAGTTCGACGAAAATTTGAGAGAAAAGAAAGGCTGACATTGTATACTCATAATAAGCAGAATTAGAGAATCTCAGCTAATTTTATGA
>NZ_ALVZ01000206.1 GCF_000332055.1 Xenococcus sp. PCC 7305
GAAGAAGACTTTAACGGGATTGATACCTACAGCTATACTATTGCTGATGGAAATGGAGGAACAGCGACTGCAAATGTAGAAATTACAGTTGAATCTATTAATGATGACCCCATAGCAGTTGATGATGAAGATACAACCGATGAAGATACAGCAGTAACTACAGCAGTATTAGACAACGATAGTGACCCCGACGAAGATTCCCTAACCGTAACCAGTGCTACCGATGGGGGCAATGGCACAACTACAGTCAACGCCGATGGAACTATTACCTATACTCCAGAAGAAGACTTTAATGGTACTGATACCTATAGCTACACGATAGATGATGGTAATGGAGGGACAGCGACGGCAAATGTAGAAATTACAGTTGGATCAGTTAATGATGACCCCATAGCGAATGATGATGCAGATACGACCGATGAAAATACTCCAGCTACGACAGCAGTATTAGACAATGATAGTGACCCCGACGAAGATTCCCTAACAGTAACTAGTGCTACCGATGGTGCTAATGGCACAACCGTGGTTAACGCAGATAATAGCATTACTTACACTCCAGAAGAAGACTTTAGCGGAACTGATACCTACAGCTATACTATTGCTGATGGCAATGGAGGAACTGCCACTGCAAATGTAGAAATTACAGTTGAATCTATTAATGATGACCCCATAGCGAATGATGATGCAGATACGACCGATGAAAATACTCCAGCCACGACAGCAGTATTAGACAATGATAGTGACCCCGACGAAGATTCCCTAACCGTAACAAGCGCTACCGATGGGGCCAATGGCACAACTGCGGTTAACGCTGATGGCAGCATTACCTATACCCCAGAAGAAGACTTTAGCGGGATTGATACCTACAGCTATACGATTGATGACGGAAATGGAGGAACTGATACGGCGATCGTTACCATTACGGTAGAAAACCTTCCTCCCGATGCAGTGGATAATAGCTACGAAACATCAGGAGCAACTCCAGTGAGTGGCAATCTGATTACCGATGACACGGGAGAGATTAGTCCGATTACAGGACTAGGAGTTGACAGCGACCCAGAAGACGATACTCTAAACGTCCTAGAATTTACTGACCCTGGTGCTGGCACAGTAGTCGTGGAAGATGATGGCAGCTTTACCTATACTCCCAACGAAGGATTTGCCGGAGTTGACAGCTTTACCTACACTATTGATGACGGCAATGGAGGAAC
>NZ_ALVZ01000207.1 GCF_000332055.1 Xenococcus sp. PCC 7305
TGTTCTGAAATGAACCTCGCTCTACCTATTGCTCTGTATGACATTGAAGCGGGGGTATCTGAGAACATCCCCAAATATAGTGATTTTTTTCGTCAAGAAAGGACAGAAAAGATTTGATGGCTTTGATGACAAGATACTGTCCCTCTATGCCCGAGGAATGACGAACCGTGATATCAAAGAACAGCTACAGGATTTGTATGGTGTGGAGGATTTCCAATGTAACTGAGGCAGTAGAAGCAGAGCGTAAAGCATGGCAGAATCGAACTTTAGATGAGATCTATCCCATAGTTTTCCTGGACGCTTTAGTGGTTAAAGTACGTCATGAAGGAAGAGTAATTAATAAAGCTCTTCATCTAGCATTAGGCGTGAATTTAGAGGGGAAGAAAGAGCTACTGGGAATGTGGATGACCATCAATGAATCGTCCAAATTTTGGCTGAATGTGATGAGCGAATTACAGAATCGTGGTGTTAGAGAGCGTGTTTGAAAAATCATAGAATGAGTCAAGAAAATCAGAAGCAAGTAAAAATACTCATCTATAATAATGCGCCGAAGTTACGATACAGATTTAATGGATGAACAATGGGCCAAAATTTCTAGCTTATACCCAGAAGCAAATTATCTGGGAAGACCCAGGAGCATAGATTTTCGAGAAATCACCAACGCGATACTTTATCTGGTTCGTGCCGGTTGCCCCTGGCGGTTATTACCTCATGATTTTCCCAAATGGCAGACAGTTTATTATTATTTTCGTCGCTGGCAAAAAGAGGGACTGTGGCAAAAAAATTCATGATACTCTCAGGGCAGAAATCAGAGTTCAAGCAGGAAGGAATGTTGAACCCTCAGCAGCGATCGCAGATACCCAATCGATTAAGACAGGGCATCATGGTTTATCGAAAGGCTTTGATGGAGGAAAGCTGATTAAAGGAAGAAAGCGGCACATAATAGTAGACGTTATGGGTTTGCTTCTAGTAATACCAATTCGCGTTCGAAAGTGTAATTTTGATAAGGTACGAAACTGGAATATAAGATGTTTGAAGAATCATGCCCAGAGTCAGTCGAGTTTTACCACACCTCTCAGTAGAAGAAGTGCAGAAAAAGATGAAAACTGCTACCAACTTTCGCCGACAACAGAAGTGGTTTATTATCTACAATGCTTTAGTTGATCCACGTCCAGCAGCTCAAATCGCTTTACATACAGGGACAAGCAAGCGCACCGTACATCAGGTGATTTCAGACTATAATCGTCAAGGAGTCGCAGCGGTCGAGACCCCAGGAACCGGAGGAAGAAGACGTAGTTATCTATCACTAGCTGAAGAACAAGAGTTTCTGGCTCAATTTATAGATTCAGGGAAGAAAGGGCTAATTACCACTATTTCTAAGGTGAAACGAGCTTAT
>NZ_ALVZ01000208.1 GCF_000332055.1 Xenococcus sp. PCC 7305
GGTTTGGAATAAACGTAGAAAAGTTTAATTTTCATTTTGAAAATGACTATGATCCCCTAAAACTATTAGGTGACTATGGAGACAGATATCGGACTGGTGCTATTGAAATAGGTTACAGAATATATAAAACTAGTAATTTAGTAGCTGGTTTCAACATATTTACTGGAGATCCAGAACAAGGGGGTATTATTCCTAACTCTCAAGGTGCTTCTGGTAAACATGGAGATTATAGTTTACTCAAGCCTGATGGTAGTCCAGTTGATAGTAGAGATAGATCAATAGGTAATATTTATTTAGGTTTAAGGGGATTAAACTTAAAAGATGGGGATGTATCTTCCATACTAGGCTTTGATAATATGCAATTTCGCGTAGGCTGGAGCAGTGAAGAAATAAGAAACGCTATCCAAAATAATTTTCATGATTTAATTGCTAATCCTAGAATACCTCCGCGAGATGTTCAAGGAAAATTTTATATTAAGTTTGGAACCAACCATGGTCAGACTTTATACCCGTAAGCATTAAAACATTATTTTATAGTTAGCTCAGAAAATCATTTTTGTTTTTTTCTAGAGTGGCAAAATTGACTAGAATTGTCCGGAAATATTTAGTAGGCTTAGAGTAGAGAAACAAGGGAAAGCCCAAGAAGCTCAATGGCTAGAAAAACTTCAGTTCCCAAAGCTAATCAGAAAATTATCCTGAACTGTATCGATCAAAACTGTACCAGTTGTGGCCAGAAGATGTGGAATGACTATGACAACTTTAGAACCATCAGAACCTTGTCAGGAGTAGTAAGAATCACTTTGAAAGTAAGACGTTGCGCCCATAAGGAGTGTGAAAGCTATCATCAAGTGTATCGACCAGAAGAAGAAGGAGCTTGGGCATTACCAGGACATGAATTTGGTCTAGATTTAATCGCTTACGTAGGCGGTCTTAGATATCAAGAACATAGGAGCGTGCCACAGATTCACAAAGCATTAAGAGAAAAGGGAGTAAATATTTGTCAAAGAAGTGTGAGCAATGTATTAGACCGTTACGACGAATTGGTTTCAGTATCACTCACCGATAGGAATCGAATTACAAAACTCTTAGGTTCACAAGAACAAGTAATCTTAGCTATCGATAGGGCAAACGCATCTTATCCAGCCAAAACTTTGAGTAGGTAATCATTATCCCATCCGGCTCGCCGACGTTTATTTTGAATCCCTAACTTGGCAGTTTTTTCTTGGTTTAAAGCACTCAAAGCGAGATGCCTGAGAATAGTGAAATTTTCAGGTGCATGGCCCGTGCGAATACGACACTCATCTTCACGAAATGCGACATCTAAGACCCAATGTAATGGATTCTCATACCAATTCGCGTTCTAAAACGTAATTCTCAAATGAGGAAAGTAAGTCATAGATTTAAGCTGTTCAGGAACAGAATTGAAAAAGTTGAGACC
>NZ_ALVZ01000209.1 GCF_000332055.1 Xenococcus sp. PCC 7305
ACATGAAAGAATTTTGGACTAATCTTCTTTGCTTCTTTCTTTGCGTCTTTGCGCCTTTGCGCGAAACGAATTCATATCTGGATTCAGCAACGCCTCAATTCTCAATTCTCAATTAACCAAAACATTCCGCTCAGGATCTCCAAGATAAATCGCCGGGCTTTCTTGAATTGCAAAATTCTGAGCATCAAGTTGCCAATGCTCGGCTAGACTTTGCAAAAATAGATCTTGTTGCTTTCTAAAATAGGAAATCTGCCAGCCATAATTAATTAGCGAAAACCAAACGCGACGTTCTTGATCGAGCCGGATCACCCCAGCGAGGGCACTAACTTGATTGAGTGTTCCTGTTTTCACGGCTACCCCAGCAGGAATCGAGCGGTCCTCCACTGTGCCAACATCATCTCTACCCGCCATCGGAAATAAATCCATCACATTGAGGTTATGAGATTTGAGTAAATTGTCGATCGCAATCAACATTTGACTCGCTGCTCTGGGAGAAACCCGATTTTCGACACCTAACCCGGAACCATTAATTAATTGAACTTCCGAAGAATCTAGTCCTGTGACCTTCGCCGCATAAAGAGCTACTTCTTCGACTCCTCCAAGCTCATCGGCAAGCATTTGCGCCATCTTATTATTACTGTAGATATTCATTTGTTTGAGAATATCACTCAGAGTAAGAGAGTTATGAATCAGTAGTGATTGCGGTTTTGTCGGGGCAAATTTTAGCAGTTTAGCTTCTCCTGAAATTACGACTTGAGGTCGAGGGGTCGTGATGGGTAAACTTCTAAATAGTTGTTTAACTTCTGATGACCAGAGTTTGGGGTCTAACGCCTGATGCAGGAATTGTACTGCTTTGGAAGAATCCGATTCATAGTTCATGTAAAACTGATTGTTAACCAGTAAATCACCCTTAACTTCCCTTAGACCCATTTGGTTTAGAGTATTGCCCAGGGCGATCGCTTCTTCCCAAACAAAAAAGGGATCGCCATCAGCCAACACAATCAAATCCCCGTCAAGAACGCCGTCTTTTATTTCCCCTGTAGCAAAAATCTTCGTCACAAATTGATGATCCGCACCCCATTTTCCCAAAGCTGCTAGAGTTGTGGCAATCTTGGTTAAAGAAGCTGCCGACAAAGCTGTTTTGCCTTGATGACTGGCGAGTTCTTCCCAATCAGACTGGAGCCAGATACCTTGGCGATCGCTTTTTAAACCCTGTCTTTTCAACGTCTGGAGATAATCTTGCACAATTTTCTCTAGCATTGGATCAACCTCAGTTGTGGGTAACTCAAAAATAGCTGTATCTTGCCAAGCACCCAACTCTAAGGGTTCTATGGTTTTTTGGGGAGTGGCCGCAAACAGTTTCCAGAATAAAACAAATAAGCTTGAACCAATAACATCAAACATTTGATTAGTATTAGGGTAATGGGTAATGGGTAATGGGTAATGGGTAATGGGTAATGGGTAATG
>NZ_ALVZ01000210.1 GCF_000332055.1 Xenococcus sp. PCC 7305
CTCGATGGTGGCGCCGGCTATGACACTGTCGATTACACAGATTTTGGTCAAGCTGTAACCCTCACTCCCAGCGGAATTGTCGAGAAGGCCAATGGCCACAGTGATCTTTTGATTAATGTCGAGAAAATTGTCGGTGCAGTAGGACAAGATAATAAAATCGATGCGCTTTCAGCCTCTGGGGATTCGGTTTATCTTGATGCAGATCTATCAGCTAATAGACTGACAGTAAAAGGTATTGCCGGGCTAGGAGATCTTAACTTTGAAGTTGAAAACTTTCGCCACATATCCGGGACCAATCAGTCAGATAGGATGATTGGCAATGATGATAACAATATTCTTGAAGGTTATGACGGCAGTGATACACTCGATGGTGGGGCAGGCTATGACACTGTCGATTACACAGATTTTGGTCAAGCTGTAACCCTCACTCCCAGCGGAATTGTTGAGAAGGCGAATGGCCACAGCGATCTTTTGATTAATGTCGAGAAAATTGTTGGTGCAGTTGGGCAAGATAATAAACTCGATGCGCTTTCAGCCTCTGGGGATTCGGTTTATCTTGATGCAGATCTATCGACTAACCGACTGACTGTAAAAGGTATTTCTGGACTAGGAGATCTTAACTTTGAGGTGTTGCACTTCCGTAATCTGTCGGGGACCAATCAATCAGACATCATGAGTGGCAATGATGATAACAATATTCTTGAAGGTCATGATGGCAATGACATTATGTATGCAGGTTTGGGAAATGACACTCTAGACGGTGGTGGATATTTCGATACTGTTGATTATAGAAACTATGGTCAGGCTATAACTATTACTCCGACTGGAGTTGTTGAGAAGGCTAATGGTCAAAATGATCTTTTAATTAATGTCGAAAAGATTGTCGGGGCAGTTGCTCAAGAAAATAAGATTGATGCGATTTCAGTTTTTGGAGATGCGGTTTATCTTGATGCAGATTTGTCTGCTAATAGACTTACGGTTAAAGGGATCGCTGAACTGGGAGATCTTAACTTTGAGGTGGTAAATTTTCGTCATCTATCGGGAACAAATCAATCAGATAAAATGATTGGAAATGATAGTAACAATATTTTCGAAGGTTATGATGGTAGTGACACGCTCGATGGTGGAGCCGGTTATGACACAGTCGATTATACGGAGTTTGGTCAGGCTGTAACAGTTACTCCCACTGGGATTGTTAAGAAGGCCAATGGTCACAGTGATCTTTTAATTAATGTCGAGAAAATTGTTGGTGCTACAGGACAATCTAATAAAATTGATGCTAGTTCTGCTCCAGCTGATACGGTTAACCTCTATGTAGATTTATCCTTGGAACAGCTTCTTGTCAAAGATATTCCTGTCATTGGAGAGCAAGATTTTCAGGTAGTAAATTTCCTGAATGTTTCAGGGACAAATCAAGCAGATACAATTATTGGTGATTCCCATAGCAATATTCTTGAAGGAAATGGCGGCAACGATATCTTGAGCGGTTCTAGTCAAAATTATTACGCAGCTGAAATTGATATTGTGACAGGAGGAGATGGGGCGGATAAGTTTGTTTTAGGTGATTATACAGAGGCTTTTTATCAAGGTGATGGTTTTGCTAGAATCACAGATTTTGACTCGTCAGAAGGCGATCGCTTAGTTGCCTTTGGCACAGCGGAAGACTATACAATTAGTCAGTTTGAGGGAGGAGCAAATATTTCTTACCAAGGAGATGTAGTTGCTTTTGTTGTCAATACAAACGATGTTGATCTCTATTCTGATTTTGAGTTTGTTTAAACTTTTAATTAATATTTAACCTAAAACCTACCACCTACCACCTAAAACCTAAAACCTAACTACGTCCTCAGCACTGTCCAGTAATATCTGTGGGTTGGCTTGTTCTGGTGACACGATGTTGATTAAACCCTGAGCTTGAATTGTAACCTCTGGATTGATCAGCATGTTTCTTCCAGATACTGCTGTGGCAAGGTTAGCATCCCAAATATTGGCTAATTTGTCTCGGATTTGCTGAAATGCTTCAATATCCTTAAAGTTAACCAGAGTAAAGAAACGTTCGATTCCTTTAGTATCTACTGCCATGGCATAGACATCAAATTTTAGTTGCGGACTTTGGGGGAATTTCACTAGATTACCAGTTAGAGTTTGTTCTTGATTTTGCCATGATGAGATGGCATCGATAACTTCAAGAGGTTTTTCGGCTTGTGTATCTAGTTTGAGGTGAGTGGGGTTTTGCGGCTTCCCTTGAATTTGATAGGCTAGCTTCACAATATCTCCCCGATATAAATCCTGAGTATATTCGGTTGCCGTGACATAGATTGGTAGAATCAGGTCTTGATATTCCACAACTAACACTGCACCCTTTGCTGCGATCGCATGAACTTCTACCATCAAGCTACCCTGCTGAGTTAATTCGGCAATTAGTTGTCTTTGATAAGGGGCAAAGCCTTCTGGTTGAGCCCAAGAGTTTAAAACTTGTATGGAACTAATCGCGATATGTTGTTGTGGACTGGGATTGGCAATAAAATTGCCTTGGACACAAAGTAGGTCGTGACGATTGACTTGTTCTAAAATCTTCAGGCTTTCGCGATCGCGAGCTAGCAAAGAAAATTCGCGATGACTAAAAAAATTATTCGGCTCGCGCACAGACATGACAAACATGTTTGAGGCCCTCGCTGCACCATGAATTCTGCCGATTAATCCTGTATTGCCTAACTCCTCAGACAAGGCTTGTAGCTCCAACCCCTGATAGACTTCAGAATGATAGCTACAGATGGGTTCATTAGACTTTAAAATTCTGGGAAAAATTACCGCTAAGATAGTAAGGCAAATCAGAAGAGCATATAAATATTTTTTGGCCATCAGGGATTTCAAACTAGCTGAAAAACAATTATACGGGAAATCTTAAGCGAAGAAATGTTTCCTAGACTGCTGCTCGCAATTTTCTTTTCTGTATTGGAGCTGCTTGGTTTGAATTATTGATGCAACTTCCCTATTTTCCTGGTTGACGATCCTAGGCAATTTTGTTTTCTTATAGATAAGATGACTCAAATGATATGTTAGTAAGTATAAACTCTTGAGCATAAATACCTGCCCCTGCTTTAATAATGATTAATTATGAGTTCCCTAACTGCTAGTCTAATTAAACCTAATATTAATTTAGCAAATCAGACCTCTTATCGAGTGGGAGGCAATGCACAATGGTATGCTTCCCCCAGAAATTGGTCGGAGCTAGAGACTTGTTTCTCTTGGTATCAAGACCAAGATATTCCTCTCACTCTATTGGGCGCTGGCTCTAATTTGCTAATAAGCGATCGCGGTATTCCCGGATTGGTTCTGAGCACTCGTCATTTTCGTGATTATCAATTTGAAGAACCAAATGGCCGATTAATTGCCGATGCAGGAGAGCCGATCGCCAGGTTGGCTTGGAAGGCAGCTAAAAGGGGATGGAAAGGTCTGGAATGGGCTGTCGGGATTCCTGGAACGGTTGGCGGAGCTGTTGTAATGAATGCTGGGGCACACCGACAATGTTTGGGAGATATTTTGGTTAGTGCGACTGTCCTATCTGCCGACGGAACTTTAGAAGAACTTACCGCAGAAGATTTGGAATATAGTTATCGAACTTCCAATCTTCAAGGGAGTGACAAATTTGTAGTGCGTGCTGTTATGCAACTGCAACCTGGTTTTACTAAAGACCAAATCATGCAAATTTCCAATGATAATTGGACTCAGCGCAAAACGACTCAGCCTTATCATTTGCCAAGTTGTGGTAGTGTTTTTCGCAATCCTGAACCCCGAGCAGCAGGATGGTTAATTGAACAGCTAGATCTCAAAGGTTATAAAATAGGTGATGCTCAAGTCGCCCATCGTCATGCCAATTTTATTCTCAATTGTGGTCAGGCAACGGCTAGTGATATTTTTAATCTAATTCGTTATGTTCAAGAGAAAGTAGAATATCATTGGTCAGTATCCTTAGAGCCAGAAGTTAAATTGGTAGGGGAATTTTAATGGGCGTTGCCCACTGAAGGCAGATGGCAGATGGCAGAAGGAAAAGTAAACTTTTTTCATCAGCTATATTGCTTCAGCTTTCATTTAACCTGACAATATTATCTTAAATAAGTAGCTCTATTTATTTTATAGTTTCAATAATTAATTACAGAATATGGCACCAAATCCTTTTGGAAAAATGAAAGAACTTGCTAATGCGTTCCAAAAAGCGCAAGAGGTTCAACAAGGAGCGCAAGCACTTCAAGAAGAATTAGAACAATTAGTAATTGAGGGTGCTAGTGGCAATGGTTTAGTTAAAGTAATGATGAGTGGCAATCAAGAGCCTCGGGGTGTGGAAATCTCTCCTGATGCGATCGCCCAGGGAGCAGAGGCTGTTTCGGCAATGGTAACTGAAGCAATGACTGATGCTTATACCAAGTCTACTGAAACAATGCGAGAACGCATGGAAGAGTTGACTAGCGGCTTGAATCTTCCAGGATTGGGGATGTAATTTGAGGGATGAGGGATAAAGGATAAGGGATGAGGAAATATAAATAAGTGTCTTCTCATTATTTTGTGGCTTCTTCTACTTTTTTAATTTGTCCTCTTTTATTTCAAAAATCTTTAGATTGATACTTCTCGAAAAGACTAGGGAACGCAAAATAGTTTCTGGTCTTTTTTTTGTTTGACTTAATCTTCGTCATTATATATTGAGTCTAAGTCCAGTTAAGCAATTAGGAGTTATCATCATGTTGAAATTTTACTATTCTCGTCTTTCGGTCAATGCTCGCCGAGTTTGGGTGACTTTACTGGAAAAGAACCTCGAATTTGAACCAATACTCATGAAACTAAGTGGTGATCAATTTCAGCCAGAATTTTTGAAATTAAATCCTTTTCACCATATTCCCGTCTTAGTTGATGTCGGTTTTTCTGTCTTTGAATCCCTGGCAATTCTCGATTACCTGGAAGCCAAATATCCTCAACCTAGTTTCATGTCTAGCAATGCTCAAGAAATTGCGAAAATTCGGACAATTGAATTGATTACCGTCAATGAATTACCCCCAGCCTCAATTGTCTTGATGAAAGATATGTTGGAATTTGAAGTCCCATCACCACAAATAGAAAAAGCCAAGGCAACTATGGCCACAGCTTTGCACTATTTTGAAGCTAATTTGGATGACAATAGCCCTTATTTTATCGGTGATAAGTTTACCTATGCTGATATCGTTGCCGGCACCGCAGTTGCTTCTATTCCTTTCTTAGGAATTAGTTTAGATCCTTACATCAAAGTGAGTAAATGGTTGGATAATCTGCAACAAAGAGCTAGCTGGCAACAAACTGCCCCCACACCAGAACAAATTGAACAATCAAAAGCTGTCATGAAGGCAATTTTACAAAAAAGATCATGAAATTAAGGTTGTTTGAAAGATTGTTCCTGGAGAGACTGTTCTCTGCGTTTTGACTCCTCATTGAGTTCTTGATAGAGAAAGTAGTTCAGGAAAGTCCGGATTGCTGCGATCGCCGCTAGTTTGCCCAAATCAGCGAAATTTGGATTGCCGGTTGTCGCCAGGATATCGGCTCCTAGTTGTAACTCCAGAGCCAACACTAGCCACTTGCCGAAACCTAGTCGAATTTGGATAAAGAGATCTCTGTGGGATTTGCGATTTACGGCGATCGCTATTTTGGTAACTTGTAAAAATCCAAGCAAAATACATAATGCCGCGGCAGCCTCAAGGACAAACTGCATAAGAGCAATCACAAATTCTAAATGATGTTCTAGATATTCGAGCAATTCCATTTTTGAGAACTATTCTTGCTTTCAAGAACAAAGATACGATTATGACGGGACTGAGAGCCAGTTTACACAACAAAGATAATTTATTTTTGAGATACAAATATTATTTCTTGATAAAAGTTACCAAGCACCACACTAAGCTCAGGTAGAATTATTGAACTTCATGAAGGATCGCACATCGCTGTTCTTAAACTTATGAGATACTGCACAATCAAGATTTATCAAGACATTTAGTTTTATTGTTGGCTCTTATTTATTTGAGAAAAGCCAGATATCGCATCCCAAAAATTTATTGCACCGCAAACCATAAAAATAAGAGGAGCGCAAACAACATGTCTTTACAAGTTGAATTGTTAGAGCAAAGTTTTAAATATATTAAGCCTTATGGAACTGAATTCATTAGTGAGTTTTACGAGAATCTATTTGAGTCTCATCCAGAAATACAATTTCTATTAGCCAAAATCGATCCAGAAACTTCCCAACATCAGCTTTGGCATGATCTAGTTTTCGTGATCGAAAATCTACGTCAGCCCCCAATATTAGAAAATACATTTCAAGGGTTTGGGGCTAGACTTTTTACTTATGGAATATTGCCAGAACATTATCCTATGGCGAAAAATTCTTTATTCAATACTTTTGAACAATTTTTGGGGGATGGATGGACAGCTGAATTTGCAGAAGCATGGAATATTGCTTATATTAATTTTCGGAAATTGATGCTAGATGGAGCTGAGCAGACTCGCAAACAAATGACTGACATAAATTCCATTCCCAAATTAGACGAGACTTTTCAAGAAGAAACTATAGAATTTGAAAGTTCTGATGATTCTCTGACGACAGAAGAGTTGTTGCCAACTCCTATTCCTGCATTTTCAGACAATTCTGAAGCCGACAACATGGCAGTCGAGAATCCCGATTATTCCGCAATAGAAGAGTTGTTGCCAACCCCTATTCCCGCATTTTCAGACAATATTGAAGAACAGGTTGAAGTTGTCACTACAGCTGATAATGCACCTCTCGAAGAATTCCTAGCCGCTCCTATTCCCGAATTAGCAGATAATCTTGAAAGCGATAAAGATGATCCCCTCGCAGAATTCCTGGATACACCTATTCCCGAATTAGAAGAGAATCTTGCAGCGGAAATTATGAGCGTTGAGACTGCTCATGAATCCGCAAGAGAAGAGTTGTTAGTCAATCCTATTTCTGAACTTACGGACAACCCTGAAGTGGACGATATAAACGATATAGTCAACACTGTCACTAGTGATAAAGATGATCCGCTAGCAGAATTCCTGGACGCATCTATTCCCGAATTAGAAGAGAATCTTGAAGAAAAAGTTGAATTTGCCGCAACCACTGATAATGATCCTCTTAAAGATTTGTTGGATAATGCCCCTCCAGAATTAGAAGATAACCTTGCAGAACAAGTAAGCGTTGCTAATTCTAATAATTATCTTCCTGAAGAATTCCTGCCGACTATTGTTTCCGACTTAGAAGGTGATAGCGAACCAGAAGTTGGAATGATTGCTAATGCTGATGATTTCCCGACCCAAGATATCCAAGAAACCCCTATTCTTGAGCTAGAAGAAAATCGCCTATCAGAAGAAGTTGATGTCATTCCCAGTATTGATGATTCCCTAGTAGAAGAGGCATTAGCAGATTCTTTATCAGAATCGGTAAATATTGTGGAAGAACAAGTTATTATAGTGGAGAATACGGAAGACTCTCCAGAAAAACTCACTCTTGAAACAACTATGTCAGAATCAGATAAATCAAACCAAAATATTCCCGAAGAGGATAACAAACTGAATCAGGCTGAAGAGTCTCTAGCCGATTTATCCGAGAAACTAAAATCGGCGTCAGTTGAGCCCCATTTTACCCAGATCTTTAGTCCAGAATCACAATCACAATCACAATCAGAGTCAACTTCAACTGCAACTGCAACTGCGACGGCAACTAGACCTGTTGCTGGCGAGGAACAATATCAGCCCGAAAGTCAAACTAGTCAGTCTAAGAAAGGTCTATTGATTGGTGGTGGGGTTGCTGGGGCAATTGGAGTTCTTTTGCTGCTGCTTTTATAAATAAGTTCAATTGCCAATTTTTCCCTGGGGACTTCATAATCTCGCTATCATGATATTAATTTTTGGTGATTCTGGGTTTCGGAATCTTTTAGCTTAATATTACGAATGAAAATGATAAGAAAAAGTATTTCTCTTGTTGCGGAGGCTGTGAAGTGTCAGCTTGTGCTAATTGCAATTATTTGTACTCTCAGTCTATCTTTTGCCAGTCCTGCTCTGGCTTTTGGGACATCTCCACTATCTGGGTTAATCACTCTTAAAGCTTTGGCTCAAGATGCAGTTCCCTATCCTACTGCGATCACAAATGGCAAACCGACTCTCCTAGAATTCTATGCTGATTGGTGCACTACTTGTCAGGGAATGTCTGGAACAATTCAAACTTTAGAGGCCAAGTATGGCGATCGCGTTAACTTAGTAATGCTAGATATTGATGATCCGCAATGGGATAAATTGGTTCAGAGATATCGCGTTACCGGAATTCCTCAATATACTTTTTTGGATGAGTCCCAAGGCACTGTGGATACTTTGGTCGGGAAAATACCCCAATCAATTATGGAACGATTTTTCAAACAATTAGTTAGTTAGTTAAAAGTCAAACATTGTTATTATTCACCTCGTTTCAAACTTGGTTGCCTCATCAAAAATCCAATTCATCTGATGAGCTTTTAGCTATGATCCAGAAGCGGAATTTGTTATCTGCTTCTGGTTATTTCTTGCGACAACTTCCTGTAGACCGAGTCCTCGCTAGTCAAAAGGCGATCGCAACCATCAAGCGGATTAACCCACAAGGTGTTATTTGCTGCGGCATGGCAGAATCTCGACAAAATTTGACTATAGAGTCTTGTGCTAACAAAGATACAAAATGCTTATCTACTACTGTGAATTTAGTGGATTTGATGGGTAATTTGGCTGGTACTTCGATTAGTCACGATGCGGGAAAATTTGTTTGTGAAAGCTTATATTTTGATATTTTAAGTTATCTCCAAAGTGCCAAACCCGATTTACCCTGCATTTTTGTCCATGTTCCAGTTTTTAATTCAGAAAATACAGATCTTGTACTGAAAGACTTTGAATCAATTATTAGTTATTTTCTTGTCGATTAAATCTCGCATCGCGATCGCTAACTCAATTATTTATATTTTGAATGGCCGATTCTAATGCCGACCAATCTTTCACAATAATGATGCCACCTCTTTTATAAATTAAGATTCCTTGGAGTTTTTTAAACAAACGCACCGCTTCTTCATAGGTAATGCCAATACTGCGCGCGATTTGATAATGAGGCAATTTAATATTTAGTCGTTCTCCTTCTGGAGTAGCATAAGTCCCATCGCGATCGCGATAATATTGAATCAATTTAAGTAAACGCACTATTGCCCGTTCAGAAATCAATCCATGCACTGTATTATGGAGTTGTTGCAAACGTTGATTAAATACTTCTAATATTCTTAAGCTAATTTCTGGAGCATGGGAAATCGCTGTCAACAAAGCTTGGCGATCGATGTTTAATACTTGTGATGCTACTTGGCATTGCACCATCGCAGGAGCAATCCCATTCCCAAAAATCGCTGGTGCCGCAAATAGTTCTCCTGGGGGAATCAGACGAACTAAAGTTTCTTTGCCATTAGCTGAGGTCTTTTTGATTTCTAGTCTGCCTGTGATTAGGGCATGAAGTTTTTGGGGTATGCGATCGCCTTCCTGCATTACTATTTCATCTTTTTGATATTCCCGAATGGAGCTATTGGGAACAAGATTTTCGAGTTCCGTGGTTTCTAAACCTTGAAAGATCGAGATTTGTTGTAATTCGGCGATTGAAGCGCAACCTTTGACAAGCATTTTTACTTTGATTTTAGGATTATTATCTTTAATTTTGCTTTGTGCGATTAATTTAATTGCTCCTGCGATATTTGATTTGAAGCTATTGCAAGGATAATATTCACAACATAAACTTCAGATGCATTTAGCATCATGCCATTAATGTCGAGCCAATTCATCTAATACGAACCTGCGTTCATAGACGTAAGATAATTTTTAATTCCCTTTGCGTCTTTGCGTCTTTGCGCGAGATGCAAAATTACACTTTAGAATACGACTTAGTATGAATGCAAATAAGATGAAACTTTTCTCTCCAACATGAGCTACCTCAGAGACGAGACTGAAACTTAATGTCAGAGTAAGAGTATCGAGTTTGGATATAGCTCATGACAACTACTCTTAATTTTGATACTGCACCAGGTCATCAAGTATTAGCTGCCGCAGGAAAAACAATATTACGCCCCGGAGGAAAAGCCGCCACAGAACAACTATTTGCTTGGGCTAATTTTCAACCAGAAGACACAGTATTAGAATTAGCTGCTAGCTTTGGTACTAGTGCGATCGCATTGGCCAAAAGATTTAATGTTCATGTTGTAGGAGTTGAGAAAAACCCCGATAGCGTAGCGAAAGCCAGAGAGAACATTCAGGCTGCCGGCTTATCCGACCGTATAACTATCATTGAAGGAGATATCTTTCAGTTAGACAAAATTACCGACAAATTTGATTATGTCTTAGCCGAAGCAATTCTCACTATGCAATCAGATGGCGGCAAAGCCAAGATATTGTCGGCAATCAAAAATCATTTACAACCAGAAGGCAAATTTCTTGCTCAGGAAATGTTTGTGCGCAGTGATGAATCCGAAGTGAGAAAAAGTTTATCTCAGTCGATTCGGGTTAATGCCAGTCCTCTTGCGATCGCAGAATGGGCACAAGCTTGTCAGGAAGCCGGTTTGAATATACAGCAGCAACAAACAGGAGACATGAACTTACTCAATTTAGGGCAAATGCTCCAGGATGAAGGTCTTTGGGGAACAGTCAAAATTGCGTGGAATGTCCTAACTCATCCCAATTTACGTCACAGAATCTTACGAATGCGTCGTAGTTTCCAACAGCAGCGCCATAATATCGGCTACATCGCCTTTTATGCCAAGTTAAGTAATTCCTAAAGGAAAAATTATGAATAGCACAGTTGCATCATCTAATAGTTCTTTTGTCGCTAACTTACAGGACTTAATTGAATATCCTACTAGTGGCATTCTCAGTAAAGTTTTACTCAAAGACAAGAATAGTCAATACAGTTTATTTTGTCTGGCGGCAGGGACAGAAATCGCCGAACATACATCTACTCGTAATGCTCTAGTCAATGTGATTGCAGGTACAGGCAATCTGAACTTAGAAGGAAAAGATATTGTTCTGAAACCAGGCGTATTTGTCTTTATGGCAGCAAATGCACCTCATGCTGTACAAGCTCAAGAAAATTTAGCATTCACCCTCACTTTATCGGAGTGAATAACCTGGGTTCGATGAGTACAAAATTTGCTAGTTGTGAATAAGAATTTGGGGATTTAGGGATTTGGGGATTTGGGGATTTAGGGAAAAGCCTATTACTTCGTTCGTTTGATTAAAATTTGCATGAATAGTCAACAGATCCCCTAAAGTATAGATATTGGCATCCTTCATTCTAATTCCCATGTGTCCTCGCGCTGTTCAACCGACCCAACCGATAAATCCACCAACTCAGCTAGGCAAACTATGGGTCTTGTTAGTCGGAATAAATCACTATAACGATGTGGAGTTACCATCTCTAAGTTATTCTGCCTTAGATTGCCAAGGATTAGGAGAAGCTATCAGCGAAGCAACAGACAAGAGTCGGGAGCTTGTTCTACACCATGATTTTGCTGATCGCAAACCAGAATTAGAAACCGTTCGCACCAGTCTCAAAGAAATCGTAACCTCTGCCCGCTCTGGGGACACAATTTTATTTTACTTTTCTGGTCATGGCATTTTAGATGCTGCCAGCCAAAAAGTATATCTTTGCTTGGCAGATACCCAGAAAAAACAATTAACGAATACAGGTTTATCTTTAAATGAAATTTTACGCTTGTTAGGTAATTGTCAGGCAGATCAACAATTAATTTGGTTGGATGCTTGTCATAGTGGGGGTATGAGCCTACGCAGAACAACCAACATAACTTTACCCAACCCTACATCTCAATTAGTCAAAGTATTGCGGCGCAAAGCTGAAAAAAGTCAGGGCTTCTATGCTTTGCTCTCTTGTGATCATTCTCAGCAATCTTGGGAATTTCCCGAATTAGGACATGGCGTCTTCACCTACTATCTGATGCGGGGATTGCGGGGCGAGGCTGTAGATTCTCAAGGTATCATCGACGCCGATACGTTATATCAATATGTTTATCATCAGACCCTGCGTTATATAGATCGCTCTAATCAGCAGATCCGCTTAATCAATCAACAAAAAAGCAGTCGTGGGGAAAGGCAGCTCCAATCAGAATATACGTTACAAACTCCCAAGCGCATTGTAGAAGGTTTTGGGAAAGTTATTATCGGTCAATGGGGAGTCAGCGAAAGTACAACTGTCTCTCGCCAAGCCTTGGTCGTAGATGGCTGCGGTAGCAATCAAACAACATTAGATTTGAGCAAGGTTTTACGGGGAAAAGGTGGGTTTAATGTCGAGTATTTCCCCTCTAAAGGTAAAAAATGGTCGGATATTCAGGAAACTATTGCTTCTTGTCTTAATAGTTCTGTAAATGCTGAGGCCACGACCACTTTTTTATATCTGCGAGGAAAAGTTAAATATAGCAAAGCGGGAGAGGCTTGGTTAAGCTTTAAAGATGGCGCTCATATTTCTCGTGAATGGTTACGGAAAATAATTTATCAGTCCCGAGTGACCCAACAAATTATTGTTCTAGATTTACTAAATAGTGAAGGGATTAAAGAATGGCTCGAAGAATTGCGCTTGGAATACGATCGCGGGCAATGTATTATCTCCTATAGTCGAAAACCAGGAAACCCACTCCAAAAAGACATTAATCTTCGCGATCGCATACAACAATTTACCCAAACCTTAGTCTCTACTCTAAATAAGGGCAATCCCGAAACAGGATTATCCGTTGCCGCTTGGATCTCTCAGTTACAAATAGAGTTGGCTGGGAGTGAGCTGATTCCTGAAATCTGGTTGTCCGGCACCAGAGGGGTCATCGAAGTACTACCCGAAAAAAGCAAAAATCGCAAGAATCAGGCAGGGACAACCATATTAGACATTAATGTTTGTCCCTATATGGGCTTACAAGCTTTTACAGAAGAAAACGCCCAATATTTCTATGGCCGGGATGCCTTGGTGCAAAGATTAGTCAATCACATAAATCACGAAACCACCTTAGCAGTGATTGGCGCTTCGGGTAGCGGAAAATCCTCAATTGTCCGAGCGGGATTATTTCACCAACTCAGTCAGGGCAAACGAATTCCCCAAAGCGATCGCTGGTTGCTCAAATGTTTTAGACCCGGAACGAATCCTTTTCTAGCTTTAGCTCAATGCCTAAGTAATGAGCCTGGACAACAGGGAACAACCCAATTGCGAGCACCCATAGAAGAATTGCTCTCCCAGGGAGTAGAAGGTTTTGTCCAATGGCTCAGAACTCGCCCCGAACCAATGGTGGTCTTGGTTGTCGATCAGTTTGAAGAATTGTTCACTTTAACCTCAGAATCAGAAAGAACCTATTTTATTAATCTGCTGTTAGAAACTCTTGCCTATGCTAGCGATCGCTTCAAATTAATTTTGACCCTGAGAGCCGATTTTATCGCTTCTTGCCTCGAAATTTCCAAATTATCGCAAATTCTCCAACAATATAGTATTTTAGTCCCACCATATCTCACAGAATCAGAATATCGTGAGGCCATAGTTAAACCAGCCACCCAGGTTGGATTAAAGGTCGAGCCAGGATTAGAAGACATTTTATTGCAGGACTTGAGCGGAGGCAGTGGAGATTTACCCTTACTGCAATTTGTGCTGCAAAAACTCTGGGAAAATCGTCAGATTGGCAGATTGACTTTGGGTGCTTACCGAAAATTAGGTGGCATTAAAGGAGCATTAGAGCAGCAAGCTCAAGAATTGTATGAAAGTTTAGACGAAGAAATGCAGGAAGCTGCTCGATGGATATTTCTCAATTTGACCAAAATTGGTGATGGGACAGAAGATACTCGCCGTCGGGTTCGCAAATCAGACTTAATCGTCCCCAAATATCCCGCCCCATTAATTGAAAAAACCCTCAAAAAACTAACTGATGCCAAATTAATTGTCACCAATTTACCTCGAAGTATCGTCACAGGAGCGAGCCGTGGTGATAGCCAATTTCCCGACTATGAAAAAATGCTGCAAGAGGCAATCCAACAGGAGCCAACAGTCGAAGTAGTTCATGAAGTTTTAATTCGCAATTGGTCAACTTTGCGCTGGTGGTTAGAAGAAAATCGTTCTCGTTTAAAGCTACAAAGACAAATCGAGCAAGCTGCTATTTTATGGAAAAATAAAAATGAACAACCTGATTTTCTCTTGAGGGGTATTCGATTAACCGAAGCCGAGGAAATGTTTCATGAATATCGTGACGAGTTGATGAAAGTTTCCCAAAATTTTATTCAGGCTTGTCTAGAACAGAGAGACCAAGAAAAAAAAGAACAGGCTAGCAGATCGAGAAACAGCAAAATCACCGTGGCAGGGTTGGTGCTATGTGGCATTATTTTGCCAACTTTTACCTGGAGTTCTTATCGTCAGAAACTCATTTCCCAACTGGAGAATGTCGATGCGAAAAATGCTTCTTCTGAAGCCCTATTATTGTCCAATCAGCAATTACAATCTATCTTGGCCGGAGTAAAAGCTAGCGAGCAACTCAATCAGATGGGAAAGTTTCAACGCAAGCTTTTGGGTAAACAGCGTTGGGATGGCATCGAAACCAGAACTGCTGCAGTTTTGCAGCAAGCTATTTATGGCACACAGGAGTTAAATTTATTACAAGGTCATAGTCAGAAGGTTAATGCGATCGCTCATAGTTCTGATGGCAATTTAATCGCGACGGCTAGTGATGATGAAACCATTAAAATTTGGAACAAAAATGGTGAGTTATTAGATACTTTATCAGGACATAAAAACAAAGTAAGCAATATTGCCTTTAAGCCTAATCTTGACCAACAAAGTGCGGAATCCCCAACCAATAAGTCCTACATCCTCGCTTCTGGTAGTGCCGACACAACAGCAATTATTTGGCGCATTACCAATAATCAAGCCCAACAAATCCAGCAATTACAAGGGCATAGCGATCAGATTACAGATATTGCCTTTAAGAATAATATAATTGCCACAGCAAGTCACGACGGGACGATTAAACTATGGCAGGAAAATGGTAATTTAATTACTACTTTGTTGGGGCACCGAGGCCCGGTAAATACGATTGAAACCTCTGCTGACTACTTGTTATCTGGAGGGAAAGACGGCATAATTATTGTCTGGCAAATTAATAATAATAGGGCGAGAAAAATCAGAACTATTCAAGCGTCAGACAAAGAAATTACCAGTATTGCTATCACTAACGACCAAAAAACAATTATCTCAGTTATTGATTATTGGGAAGTTATATCATGGAATGTTAATGATGGAGAGCAAAGTGAGTCTCAGAACTTCTCCGCAAATCGAGAATCTATTAATGATATTGTTTTGAGTCCGGATGATCAATTCTTGGCTAATGGGACTCTTGAGGGAAAAATTAATGTTTACAATAGTCAGGGAAGTTTACAGCAAACCTTAATTGGGCATGGTGGCGCAGTTTTAGATCTAGCATTTCGGCCTTTGGCTGAATCTGATAATCAAAATTATTTGGTGGCTTCTGCTAGCACCGATAAAACTGTCAGGTTATGGAGATTTTCTAGCGGTGCTTCTCTAGAAGATCAGGGAATATCTAGCATTGTCAACTCTCCTGTCGATTCTGCTACACTGGCAACTGCTGATACCGTAGGCAACATTAAAATATGGCGTATAAATCCGGAAAATAACCAGCAAGAACTAATCGATATTTTATCTGAGCAGGAAGAGACCATCAATCAATTAGCCTATAGTCAAGATGGTAAAATGCTGGCCTCTGCTAGTGCTGACAATACTGTCAAAATATGGGACACTGCAAGTCGGGAATTAATTACTACTCTTCAAGTATCAAGGGAACAATCCATTTCTCAATTAGGGGTTAATAGTATTGTTTTTAGTCAAGATCGCAATTTATTAATATCTGGCAACGAAGATCAAACTATTACGATCTGGGATTTAACTACTAATGAGATTATTGCTAACCTAGAAGAGCATAGCGATCGCATTAAAACAATTATTCTCAGTCCTGATAATAAGTTTATTGTGTCTGCTGGAGATGATCAGACAATTAAAATTTGGAATATTCAAGGTGACTTATTACAAACTATTGAGGCTCACAATTTAGCAATTAACTCATTACAATTTAGCAATGATGGTACAGTTTTGGCCTCGGCTAGTTCGGATAATACGATTAAGCTCTGGCAGGTAAAATCATCAGGAAACATTGACCCCCAACCTCTGCAAATATTGTCAGGACATCAAAACGGAATTACTAGTTTAGTTTTCAGTAAAAATGGTAATTTACTAGTCTCTGGTGGCGGAGACCGCACTGTTAAATTATGGCGAACCCAAGAGGGAACTTTGCTGAAGACCTTGCAGGGTCATAGCTCGAAAGTTACTAGTGTCTCCCTAATTAATGATGGCAAAACTATTATTAGTGCGGATGAGCAGCAAGGGTTACTAATCTGGAATTTAGAATTAGATAATCTTTTAGCTCAAGGATGCGATCGCATTGCCAATTATCTCAAATACAATAGTAACGTTGCTCAACGCGATCGCAATATTTGTGATTAATTTGATTTGCTTCAAAACTTCTTTAGTTTATAAGTTAGACATCCACTCTGTTAAAGGTTACCCTGAAAAGTGATTTTTTAAGTTACCCAAGAAATTTTTAGATGAGAATATTAGTTACTGGTGGCGCAGGTTTTATCGGTTCTCACTTAATCGATCGCCTGATGGATCTCGGCAACGAAGTTTTATGTTTGGATAACTTTTACACAGGTCATAAAAGAAACATTCTTCAATGGATCAATAATCCCTATTTTGAACTAATTCGTCACGACATTACCGAACCAATTCGCTTAGAAGCAGATCAAATATACCATTTGGCTTGCCCGGCTTCGCCAATTCATTATCAATACAATCCCGTGAAAACCATTAAAACTAATGTCATGGGAACTTTGAATATGCTGGGGCTGGCGAAAAGAGTTAAAGCAAGATTTTTACTGGCTTCTACTTCAGAAGTTTATGGTGATCCTGATGTTCATCCTCAACCAGAAGAATATCGAGGAAATGTGAACTGCATTGGCATTCGTAGTTGCTATGACGAAGGAAAAAGAGTTGCCGAAACATTAGCTTTTGATTATCATCGACAAAACAATGTTGATATTCGGGTAATGCGAATTTTCAATACCTATGGTCCAAGAATGTTGGAAAATGATGGCCGAGTCGTTAGCAATTTTATTGCTCAAGCTTTACGCGGCAATCCTTTAACTGTCTATGGTGATGGAACTCAAACCCGAAGTTTCTGCTACGTCTCAGATTTGGTCGAAGGCATGATGCGGTTGATGAATGGGGACTATATTGGCCCAATTAATATCGGCAATCCTGGAGAATATACAATTCTTGAGTTGGCCAAAACGATTCAGGAAATGGTCAACCCAGAGGCCGAATTAACCTTTAAGCCTTTACCCGAAGATGATCCTAAACAGAGACAACCTGATATTACGAAAGCTAAAAATTTACTGGATTGGGAACCACATGTTCCTCTAGGGAAGGGATTGGAATTAACGATCAAAGATTTTCGCGATCGCCTTAAGTGAAGGCAGAAGGCAGCGGTGAGACCCCGCGCCGAACCTCTCTAAATCTCTCCTGAAAGGAGAGACTATATTGTTCCCTTTCCTGTAGGAAGGGGTTAGGGGTAGGTGGCGCAAGGGAATGTCTACCAAGAGACGCTCACCAAGAAAGAGGGCAGAAGGGATCTCTCATAAGAACAAAAATAAAAACAATAAATTATTCTCAAAGGTAAAGTCTATGCGAGTTTGTGTGATTGGTACGGGGTATGTTGGGTTAGTGACTGGTGTGTGCCTATCGCACATCGGGCATGATGTGATCTGCGTCGATAATAATGAAGAAAAAGTCAAATTGATGCAGTCAGGTCAATCCCCTATCTATGAACCTGGATTGTCTGAATTGATGCAATCTTCGGCAGAATCAGGAAACCTCAAATTTACCAGTGATCTCACTCAAGGTGTTAGTCATGGCGAAATTTTGTTCATTGCGGTAGGAACTCCTCCTTTGCCCACAGGAGAAAGTGATACTCGTTATGTTGAAGCTGTAGCCAGAGGTATTGGCGCTAATCTGCAAGATGACTATAAAGTAATTGTCAATAAATCTACTGTCCCCATTGGTTCTGGAGACTGGGTCAGAATGATTGTTCTAGAAGGACTAGCTGAACAACAAAAGTCTTTGGTTGGAGCAGGTAATTTACCTCGCCAAAGTAAGCAAGAACAGGCCAATTTTGATGTGGTTAGTAATCCCGAATTTCTCAGAGAAGGTTCTGCTGTCTACGACACGTTCAATCCCGATCGCATTGTTCTGGGGAGTAACAGTCAAAAAGCGATCGCCATGATGAAGCAACTCTATCAACCTCTAGTTGAGAGGACAGTTGCCGAAGATCAGTCTTTGCCGAATGTTCCTGTAGTCGTCACAGATCTAAGCTCGGCAGAAATGATTAAATATGCTGCTAATTCTTTTTTGGCCACCAAAATCAGCTTTATCAATGAAGTTGCCAATATCTGCGATCGCGTAGGTGCAGATGTGACTCAAGTAGCCAAAGGCATTGGCTTAGATTCTCGAATTGGGGGTAAATTCCTCAATGCAGGTCTTGGTTGGGGTGGCTCTTGTTTCCCCAAAGACGTTTCAGCTCTCATTCACACAGCTGATGATTATGGCTATGAACCAGAACTACTTAAAGCTGCGGTTAATGTCAATATTCGTCAACGTCTCATTATTCTCGAAAAATTACAACATGAACTCAAAATACTCAAAGGGAAAACTATTGGGTTACTAGGCTTAACCTTTAAACCAGATACTGATGATATGCGGGATGCTCCTTCCTTACAGCTAATAAAGCAGCTAAACCGTTTGGGCGCTAAGGTAAAAGCCTATGATCCCATCGTATCGCAATCGGGTTTAAGTCATGGCCTATCGGGAGTGATCATCGAAGGCAATGCAGAAATGCTTGCTGACGGTTGTGATGCCTTGGTTTTGGTTACTGATTGGCAAGAATTTGTGAAACTTGACTATCACAAAATGGCAAAATTAATGGCCAATCCTGTGATGATCGATGGTCGTAATTGCTTAGATCCCAAAATGTTGCAGGAAGCTGGCTTCCATTATTTAGGAATTGGTCGTTAGGTTTTAGGTGTTAGGTTTTGGGTTTTAGGTTTTAGGTTAAAAAAGCCATCTTGCCTAAAACCCGTTTCAATCCTTCTGCCCTCTGCCCTCCGCCCTCATAAACTTGAAAATCATATACCTCCAAGGGATTGATTACTAGATAATACTTTCGAGGACCGCACTCACTACTCGGTGGTTCTCATCACTTTTTAGTTTCATTAAAGCGTCTTTAGCTTCGGCATCCTTAAATTTGCCAAGAGCCTTAGCTGTACGCCATCTCACGCGCCAATTTTCATGATCCACTAGAGATAAAAGTTTTGTCAGAGCTTGAGCTTTTTTTTCTGTGTGAACTAAATTTCCTAAACAATCAATTGAAGATTCAGTAACGGTTTGATCTTCCCCGGCAATGCCCAAAACAGATATTTGCCAGAGTTCTTCGGCACAATCTAATTCCGTTACCGCAGCCAAAATACTACGACGCACTAACCAATGATCATCCTGCTCAAAAGTTAAGGTTAAATGGGGTGCGGCAATTGCCCCAAATAAAGAAATCGAGTTGGATGCCTCAGCACGAACATTAGGATCTCGGTCAAATTTCATCATTTCTAGCAGTGCGGCAAAGGATTCGGCATTTTGCTTTTTCCCCAACGCCATAGCAGAAAAAGAGCGGACTAAAAATTCTTTATCTTTCATGCTTACTATTAGCAAAGGAACCGCAACTTCTGCATCTTGATTTCTCAACTCTAAGACGGCTTTCATGCGTTTTTGAGGATTTGTATCTTGTAAATCTGTTTTAATTTGATCTATATCCATGGAAGATTAATAAAAATGATAAAAATTAGTTGTCTTTACTTTACTTTACATTCTTGCCGATTAGTTACTGAGCTTAATAAGTGGTAAAAATTTATTTAGGGTCATAGAAATAAATAAGCGATCGCGAATTATGTTAAGTGATAAAGTCAAAGAATTGATTAAAAAGGCTCGAATTGTCAGCTTTGCTACTTGGCAAGGGAAATATTCGGCTCAAGTAATTGATATTTTTCAAAGAGCAGATGATGAAGGGCGCTATTTAAGTGATGAGGATCTACAACGACTCAAGGATTTAGTTCCGGAATTGGAAGACTATTTAGCCCAAGCCAGATTGCTCAGGGATCAAGCCTCTAATCTTGTGGATCAAGCTAGAAAGGAGGTTTTAGCTGCCTATCCAAATATTACAGAACCAGGAGGAGGGCTTTATCCCCCTATTCGGGCAGAAGCCTGCTGGCGAGACTTTTGGCATTTTCTGCGCTGCATTAGTTATGCCGTTGGGGGAGCCTCGGTTGACTATCTTAGTGAGCAAGGATTAGGTTATATGGAGCAACTATATCAGGAGTTACAAGTACCTCTCGATGCCATGATCTTAGGATTAGAGCAGTTGAAATTCTATAGCCTGCAAGAAACTACCAACGACAATGACCATGACTTGGAACCTTATTTTGATCAATTAATCAACAACTTAAAAGAATTTGCAAATGGCTAATGGTCAATGTTAACTGCCTTTGACTTTGCCAAAACGGCGATCGCGTTTTTGATAATGAGCTAAAGCAGCCCTAAACTCGGAACAGTTGAAATCAGGCCATAAAGTGTCAGTGATGTACATCTCTGTATAGGCTAATTGCCATAACAAAAAATTACTCAGGCGCATTTCTCCACTGGTGCGAATCAACAGATCGGGATCGGGACTAGCAGAAGTGTAAAGATACTGAGAAATCGTATTTTCGTCGATAGTGTCGGGTGCTAGTTCTCCTGTGGATACCTTTTCAGCGATCGCTTGGCAGGCTTTCACAATTTCTAAACGGCTACCATAATTAATCGCGACATTAAAATTCACGGCATTATTATTTTTCGTTATCGCCATAGAATGAGCGATCTCTTGCTGTAGCGATTCGGGGAGAGGAGACAAATCACCAATAAAACGAATTCGCACCCCCTCTTCGTTCATCTCTTTTAACTCTTTTATTAAAAGCTTTTCAAATAATGTCATTAAAAAGCTAACTTCCGTCAGAGGACGACCCCAATTTTCTGTGGAAAAGGCATAGGCAGTTAGGGTATTGATGCCCCAGTCTTTACAATTTGTCAGTATTTCCTTAAGAATATTAGCTCCTCTACGATGTCCTTCAATCCTGGGGAGTCCTCGCTGTTTTGCCCAGCGACCATTCCCATCCATAATCACCGCAACATGTTGAGGAAGTTTTTGCGGATCTAGATTAAGTAATTTATCAGTAGAGAATAATTGTGCAGTCATTGGTACCACTGTGGGCTAAATAAGGGAATATAGAAGCTCCAAATCTAACATTATGAGATTTTAGATTACTTCGATTTATCGGTGGGTGGATGATAAATTTTTGTAAACAATTGTTTAATAATAAATCAAGTTAATTACGTTATTCATTTTTTCTCTGAAATCGATGGTGAAGCAAAAATTGATTGTAAATAATCCCGAGTCAGACAATTACTCCAACCCTGCATTTGCTTGAAAACAAAACTAAAAGAATAAATTAATTCAATTTTATGCGTCATGGCCCAAGAGTCCCAATGTAATACTCTCGTCATGCGATTCATGGTGGTGGCTAAATGTTTTAGTCCTCTCATCCGACTCTTCGATTTTGGAGGAATGGGGTATAACCATTGGCCAAAGCCCCAAAATTTACTCATATGATTAATTTCATCTTCTAGCAATTCTCCGATGACTTGTTGTATGGTTCCTGTGGTTCGACTCATTAGCCAAAGATATAAGCAGACTGCGCTATATTCTGTGGCAATGCGATGGAGTCCGTGATGGTATAAATCTAGTTGAGGATTTGCTGAGGGTTGATAAATTTTGGGTTTACGAAGATTCGGATTTGCTTTTTGCCGGGTCAATTGTTGGTATATTTTCATGAGTGCAGGAGCATGTCTTCTTTCTTCTTTTTCCCACAAACCTAGTTCTAGCATTTTGTCCTGTTCGTCTACCGTACCACCAACAAAACGGGCCATGGTCGGATGAATTGGCTCTAGATACTGTCTACTAGTTTGGGTATAGCCTCGAATAGGAGCTTCGGTATCAAAGGTACCTTGAAGAATTTTCAAAAAGACTTCTAACTCAATGCCAATAATTTGTTCTGAGGTGATAGTTGACCAATCTATTGATGGCCAAGAACGGGGTTGGGGATTATTAAATTGTACTGGTAAATCTTCTAGGCGATCGCATATGATTTGGTAACTTAAATACTTGGTGATTAGATGATTAACACGGGCTTTAATTTGCCAAAATGTTGGCTTAAAGCAAACTTCTCCTGCTAAGTCCATAATGGGACGATAACTATTCATTTATCTACTTGCTCCTGATGAATTCAAAATGATTTTGCAGCTCATTTAGAAGATTACAGAAAAGCAATTTTATTGTCAGTCGGATATAGTCGGGAATTTCAAATTTTAGTCAGGTCTGAGCCAGTTAAAGTTATCAGTAATCCATTCCTCATCCCTTATCCCTCATCCCTCATCCCTCATCCCTCATTCCTTACTCTTTGTCCACCAAGCAAGTCCATAGAATTGAATCGGATCATTTAATTGATGACGATAGTAAACCCGAATTTTATAGCGTCCTGTCTCGGGAATTTTGCAAAAAATATGCTCAACACTATCTTCAAAACTATTAGAAGAACAAATATTTCGCAAGTCGCTAGATTCATTTGCTGGCAACAAATAAAGATCAAGATTATTTAAACCTCGATCTAGAAAAGTTTCTTCGACATCGTATTTATCATTACGATTGCGATCATTAAGCAAAACTAAGCGATCCCAAGCTAAAGAAATAGCGGCATAACTTCCTGCTTCTAAAGGCTGTTTTAAATAATAATCTTGATAATTGCCGACTTTCACCTGATTATAATCCCAAGCGATCGCAGGAGCCAGGAATTCAGGAGCATATTGTCCCCCGCTAAACTGTTGGTAACCGCGAAACACATTGAGATGACCAGTGCCCATTTCAATATCTAATGGCACTCGGGGATTTTTATAGGCATCAGAATCCAACCAAGTTTGGTTTTTCTCACTTAAGACAGTGCGTTCCATGTCCAATAGCAAACCATCGCCTTGCTCCTGAATCTTATCCGCAGAATTTAACAGCACCGCTTTCATAACTTCATGGCGACGAGCATCTAAACTCCAGTTGGGGAGAGATTGACTAATGTTGCGATCTCCATGCTCTTGTAACAAGGCTACAGAAGCTGTAATATGTGGCGCAGCAAAGCTTGTCCCACTAGTTCTTTCGCTCTTCCCTTTTTGGTTATAAACTTCAATTTGGCTTCCCGGAGCTACTAAACTAATGGCTCGGCGATCGCCAAAATTAATTTCCCTCGCAATAGTACTGCGACCAATTCCCTGGGGAAAAGAGCTTAGATTGGCAAAATCGACTTTAATAAACTTGCCTTGTCTCTTCGTCGAATAGGCAGTGGTAATACCATTAAAATGATCGGTCGGGATCGGAATTCCGCCGCGACCCTGATTGCCCGCAATCACATAAAGAGTATCATGAACCCTAGCCGACCAATCGATACATTCTGTTAGCAAAGCCTTGCCATCTAGCTTGGCCTCATCACGAGAATCCCGTTCCAAAGATTCTCCGAAACTAAAATTGATTGCCCGAAGATCCCCACTATTTTGTAGTGCAACATGCTGACTAGCAAGACATTCTTGAGCTTGTCCTCCTGAGGCAAAAGAACCCACCGCAGAAGCATACAAATTAGCTTTGGGCGCAACCCCTCGTAACTTTTTATCCTCCCCAATCATCACACCTGCAACCTGAATTGCATGATTGTCTAGATTTTCTTCTGATGCTGCTGGGCGATCGCGAAAAAATACTGCTCTTGGGGCGATCGCTTGATTTAAGGAGCCTGCTTTATCTAACCCAAACTTCCCAGGTCTGCCAATCTCCACTTGACCTATAGCAATTTTGCGTCCGAGAAGATTGTATGGTGGTTCGTGAAGGCGTCGAGCATTAATTCCTGGTTCGCCAACGGAAAAATTGAGAGCCACAACAGGGGATATGCTAGCAAGAGTGGCATAATAAGAGCTTACTAAAATTGCCAATCCACTAATCGACCAAAATATTTTTTTGACCATTTTTGCTTGATTTTGGGAGAATAAAACTTTATTTGTCGATTTTTTTTCTGGGCACCCTGCTATTGGCAAAAAAAAACTTGCACTAATACTAGGAAATGAGTTAAAAGTGAAAGGCATCTGCTAATAGCAGTGAGCTACATTGATTCTAGCCGAATGCTCTCAAGACGAAGATCATAAATAATGCAGTAGACTATCATCCGACTCTACACTAAACCTCTGACGAAAATCCTATCAATCATTAGGTTGTTTATTTAGCCAAGGTTAGATTGCTGTCCTAAACCGTTTTCAGGTAAAGAGGGAGCACATGAGTTCGACAAACAGTTTCAATCAATACTGTCAGTTTAATTTTTATATCCTAATAATTCAGAAATAACTAATTACTAAATATCTAGATCGACTTATGACAAAACAAGTTGCACATCCCATGCTTAAGTTGCAGCGCAGGGTATCTTCCCTAGTAGAATCCAATATCATCAAGCCGGAAGATCATATTGGCAAAATAGCTTTGCTGTTTGGTGATAAATGGGGTTATTGGAAAGAAGAACTGCAAGCATTCGATTTCTCTTTGAAAGATACTATCGAAGAACTCCTGCTAGTTGAAGATTGGGACGACTAAATCAGTGAGCAGTTAGCAGTTGGCAATGGATTTACTTTTTCGTTCTACTCGTCTGCGTTTAGCTTTTTGGTACACTGCTGTCACCGCAATCTTATTACTTTTGCTTGCTACAGGTGTTTATCTATATGTGCGTCATACTTTGATTGATAGGATTGATGACACTTTAAAACATGTGGTCGAAGTCGTAGAAAGATCCATCGTCATTCAACCCATAGCAGCTAGTAAAACAGCTTACAAAGTGAATTTGGCAGCAAGTTTTCGGTACAATGTAGATGTTGTAGGGGATGATCGTATTGATCTCGAATGGTTTAATCCTCAAGGAAGATTGTTATGGTCGACTTTTAGTTCTCCCCTGAATGTTCCGCTAAATTTGAATCATAAAAAAGAGACGGTTTCCTTATCGAGAAAAAAAACTTTTCGGCAAGTTACAGACCCGATTAAATTTCATAGTCAAATGTTGGGTTACCTGAGGGTTAGCCATCCTTGGTTTGAGGTGACTAAACCCATTCATCAATTCACCAGGGATTTAATCATTGGGATCAGTCTGATGATTTTAGCTGTGGGGACTATTGGTTGGTGGCTTTCAGGGATCGCGATCGAACCTGTGAGGCAATCATACTTTAGTCTGAAACAATTTACAGCGGATGCTTCCCATGAACTGCGTAACCCTATTGCGACAATTCAAACCAATGTCCAGATGGCATTAGCTTATCCTGAAACAGAATTAGAACTTCAGCAGCAGCAACTTCGGGTTATTGAGAGAATCACAAAAAGATTAGGTCGCCTGGTTAATGATTTATTGTTTCTAGCTCGTTCTGATAGTGGCATGGTGGAAATGAACTTTCAACCAGTACAATTAGATGCCTTATTAATAGAGGTTATCGAAGAACAAAGAACCATTGCAGAGAGAAAAGGGATTGTTTTATCTTTAGATATTATTGAATTGGAATCCAACAGAAAAACCACCGCAAGCATAGATTCAGCTCACGAAGCATTATTTACTATATTAGGTGATTGGGATAGTTTAGCTCGTTTATTTACCAATTTATTAGCTAACGCAATTAAGTATACAGCTGATGAAAATAGCTCCCGCGATCGCAAATTACCATTAGCAATAGCAATCGAACTAAAACAAATAAAGAAGAATATAAGCTCAAGAAAAGTTCGAGAATATAATCGTCAAAATTACTTTCAAGTGACGATTAAAGACACAGGAAAGGGTATAGCCGAATCAGATTTACCCTATATCTTTGATCGTTTTTATCGGGCTGATCCTGCTCGTTCTCGGCAAGTAGACCTTGCTTTTGGAACCGGTGCCGGTTTAGGATTAGCAATTGCTAAAGCGATCGTCGACAACCATCAAGGAAACATAACTGTGGAAACTATTATTAATGAAGGCACAAAATTCCAAATAATACTTCCTCAGAATAGTTAGTCTATCTTCAAAAGTATTATTTGTTGTCTTGATCAGTTTTATTTCTTTGTTTCAATCCACAGTTTTCTCCTCAAGTTCCACATCTGACTCTTGAACCATTTCCATTAAATTGTCTAGTGCTTCTAATGATTGTTCTGATATTTTGTCTAAAGTATCCAGTTTATGATCAATAGATTCTAGCTCTTCATTTTCATCAATTGGCGATTCAGTCATCGCATCTAAGAAACTATTTAAGTCATTGGCATCATCTTCTATTAAATCGTCTAAATTGTCTGATTCGTCATTAGATAATGTGAATTCTTCCAGGTCTGCGATCGCATTGTCTTGGGACGCCAAATTGGGCATTTCCTCGGTCGATTCTTCGAAAGCTCCTAATTCTGAGAAAAGGTCTTCTTCTGCCATCACATCAGGTAATTCTTCTGACAATTTATCAGGAGCTCCCAATTCTAAGATTGTATTCTCTTCTGACATTAAATTAGGTATTTCTCCAGTCGATTCGTCGAAAGCTCCTAATTCTGAGAAAAGGTCTTCTTCATCCATCACATCAGGTAATTCTTCTGACAATTCATCAGGAGCACCCAATTCTAAGATTGTATTCTCTTCTGCCATCATCTCAGGCATTTCTTCTGATTCTTCATCAGGAGATTCTAGCTCTAAGAAAGGATCTGCTTCTGCCATCATCTCAGGCATTTCTTCTGAAGCTTCATCAGGGGATTTCAATTCTAAGAAAGGATCTGATTCGGCCATCATCTCAGGCATTTCTTCTGTTTCCTCTTCAAGAGACTCTATCCCGGAGAAATCTTCTGATTCGGCCATCATCTCAGGCATTTCTTCTGGAGCTTCATCAGGAGATTCGGATTCTGGTTCTAAGAAGGGGTCCATTCCTTCTGTTTCCTCTTCAAGAGACTCTATCCCGGAGAAATCTTCTGATTCTGCCATAATTTCAGGCATTTCTTCTGAAGCTTCATCAGGAGATTCTAACTCTAAGAAGGGATCTGCTTCTGCCATCATCTCAGGCATTTCTTCTGGTTCTTCTTCAAGAGATTCTATCCCGGAGAAATCTTCTGATTCGGCCATCATCTCAGGCATTTCTTCTGGTTCTTCTTCAAGAGATTCTATCCCGGAGAAGTCTTCTGATTCTGCCATCATCTCAGGCATTTCTTCTGGTTCTTCTTCAAGAGATTCTATTCCGGAGAAATCTTCTGATTCGGCCATCATCTCAGGCATTTCTTCTGAAGCTTCTTCAAGAGACTCGATCTCGGAGAAATCTTCTGATTCGGCCATCATCTCGGGCATTTCTTCTGAAGCTTCTTCAAGGGATTCTGATTCTGGTTCTAAGAAATCTTCTGATTCGGCCATCATCTCAGGCATTTCTTCCGAAGCTTCTTCAAGAGACTCTGATTCTGGTTCTAAGAAGGGGTCTGCTTCTGCCATCATCTCAGGCATTTCTTCTGAGGCTTCTTCAAGGGATTCTGAGTCTGCTTCTAAGAAGGGATCTGCTTCTGCCATCATCTCAGGCATTTCGCCCGATTCGTTGGCCCCCGTTTCTAATTGAGATAATTCTTCTTCACTTGAAGAGTTAGTAGGAGCAGCCGTTTCCTCTGATAACTCTTCTGTGATAATTGGTGATTCGATTGATTCTTGTTTTTCTGCTAATTGAGAAATCTCCTCTAATGGAGCCGATAAATTATCATTTGTCGATTCGAGTTTGGATTTTTCTTGAAGTTCATTAATGGAATTATCTTGTTCTAATGACTCATTTGGTTTTTTGTCAGCAATAACAGTACCTGCAAGAATGCTAACTCCACCTATTCCCCCAACAGCTAAAGCTTTTTTCACGTTGCTATCAGTGAATAGCATTCCGATACCAAAACTTACGCCAAAAGCTAAAGAACTGAGTAATATTTTATTAAAAACTTTAGATCTTTCCATCTTAGTTAATTTGATTTATTGAATTGAACTTTAGAAAAAACAAACTGATTTGTGCAGTAGCTTACAAATGCTAAATCAGAAATATAGCAAATTCTAAAGCTAACTATTCAAAGAGTTCCCAATTCAAAATTTAAAATTAACAATTAGAACTATTCAGTTCATATCAGTATCAAATCATCATCGCTTTAATCTGAAAAGGTTTGCCGCGAGAAGTGAGTTCTCAGTCCCATCACCTATATTCAATAGGTTTTCCAGTTTAAGCTAGTCATAATTTATTAGAATTAGCTCAAGATTCATCAAGATTTTTCGTCCCTTACTCGTCACAGACGAAAAGGTTACTCATTAATTTAGATTAACTATTGACCAATATGGCATTTGCATCTGTTGTTCGCGCTGTTGAGAAATCACCTCTTACTAGAGAATTAGTTACCAAACTCCAAAACAATAATTCACTGCTCCTAAATGGAATTGCTCGTCTGCCGAAAGGAATTGTGACATCGGGTTTAGCAAAAACAGCAGATCAAAATCTAGTGGTAATTTGCCCTTACCTAGAAGAAGCTGGACGCTGGGCTAGCCAATTGGAGGCTATGGGATGGCAGACTGTGAATTTTTATCCAACCTCCGAAGGCTCACCCTATGATCCCTTTGATCCAGAATCCGAAACTATCTGGGGACAGATGCAAGCTCTTTCAGTGATCAGTGAGGATGCAAAATCAAAATCTTCCCCTACAGCAATTGTTACGACAGAGCGAGCATTACAGCCCCATTTGCCGCCCCCAGAAGTTTTTGCTTCTTATTGTTTATTTCTAACTCAAGGAATGACTTGGGATTCTAAGGATTTGGAGCGTTCTTTCGTGAGATTGGGGTACGATCGCGTCTCTTTAGTAGAGATGGAAGGACAATGGAGTCGCCGGGGAGATATTGTTGACATTTTTCCTGTAGCCGCAGAATTACCTGTCAGATTAGAGCTTTTTGGTGATGAATTAGAACAAATCAAAGAGTTCGATCCTGCGACACAACGTTCTCTAGATTCGATCAGTGATTTATTGTTAACTCCTACTAGTTTTTCGACGATTATTGCTAATGCAATTTTAGAAAAAGATTCTAACTTAGAAGAATATTTGTCCGAGGAAGCACTAGAAGGTTTATTGGAGGGCAATATCCCTGAAGGAATGCGGCGCTTTTTGGGTCTTGCTTTTGATCAGCCTGCTTCTTTATTAGATTATTTGCCAGGAGATAGTGTAATCGCAATCGATGAGGTGGAACAATGTCAGATGAGATGCGATCGCTGGTGCGCTAATGCCGAAGAACAATGGAAAAATATTAAGCCCCATTTACCCAAAATCCACACTATTTTTGAAGAGGCTCTCTTTACCGACAAGGAATTCAACTTTATTTATCTATCAGAAATAGCCGAAGAAAAGCCCCGTTTACCGATCGCTAATTCTAGCAATATAAACGTCTATAATCTCTATAGTAAACCACTACCGACTTCCCCCCATCAATTCGGTAAACTCGCAGCAGTTTTGCGGGGCAAAAAGGAAATTTATAACAGCATTAATCTCGAAAGCTATAAGACTTGGGTCTTTTCTGCCCAACCAACTCGTTCGGCATCTTTATTACAAGAACATGATTGTCCCGTGCAGTTTATTCCTAATCCCCAAGATTTTAATGCCATTGAGAAAAATCATGTTCAAGATATTGTGGTGGCAGTTAAATATTCAGGTTTGGCAGAGTTGGAAGGTTTTGTTTTACCGCCTTATCGTTTAGTTTTTGTTACCGATAAGGAATTTTTTGGTCAACATAGCTTATCTTCTGGGGGTTATGTTCGCAAACGCAGAAGGGCCAGTTCTCAGAAAGTCGATTTAAACAAATTGCGACCTGGGGATTATGTAGTGCATCGCAGTCATGGCATAGGAAAATTTATCGAGTTAGAAACTCTCTACAGTCGTGAATATCTAGCGATTAAATATGCTGATGGTTTGCTACGAGTTCCTGCCGATTCTTTGGATACAATTTCTCGTTATCGCCGTACAGGTAAGAGTAAACCAGTATTAAATAAAATGTCTGATAAGTCTTGGTCAAAAACTAAGACTAAAGTTCGGAAAAATATTAAGAAGTTAGCGGTTGATTTGGTAAAACTTTATGCTAAAAGATCTAAAAGATCTGGTTTTGCCTATCCTCAAGATAATCCTTGGCAAAAAGAGCTAGAAGATTCTTTTCCCTATCAACCGACAACAGATCAACTCAAAGCTGTTCAAGATGTCAAACTAGATTTAGAAAGCGATCGCCCAATGGATCGGCTAGTTTGTGGTGATGTCGGTTTTGGTAAAACTGAAGTCGCTGTCCGCTCTATTTTTAAAGTAATAACTAGTGCTAATAAACAAGTAGCATTACTTGCTCCCACGACAATTTTAACCCAGCAGCATTACCATACTATCAAAGAAAGATTCGCCCCCTATCCGATAAATGTGGGCCTCTTAAATCGCTTTCGCACTAATGCTGAGAAGAAGGAAATTATGCAGCGGCTGGCCACAGGAGAACTCGATATTGTGGTGGGTACTCATCAGCTATTGGGGAAAGATGTCAAATTTAAAGATTTGGGGATGTTAGTAATTGATGAAGAACAAAGATTTGGCGTTAATCAAAAGGAAAAAATCAAAGCTTATAAAAGTCAGGTCGATGTTCTGACTCTTTCGGCAACGCCAATTCCGCGGACTCTTTATATGTCCCTCTCCGGTATTCGGGAAATGAGCCTGATTACAACTCCTCCACCATCTCGTCGTCCCATTAAAACCCATCTTTCTCCCTATAATCCCGAAGTGGTACGCAGTGCAATTCGTAATGAGTTGGATCGTGGTGGGCAGATTTTTTATGTGGTTCCCCGAGTTGAGGGGATCGAAGAGTTGGGGGGACAATTGCGGGAAATGATCCCCAGTGCCCGAATTGCGATCGCTCATGGGCAAATGCCAGAATCAGAATTGGAAGCGACTATGCTGACATTTAGTAATGGTGAAGCTGATATTTTAATCTGTACCACTATTATCGAGTCTGGCCTGGATATTCCTCGGGTTAACACCATTATTATCGAAGATGCTCAAAGATTTGGCTTATCCCAACTGTATCAGCTACGAGGCAGGGTTGGGCGATCGGGAATTCAAGCCCATGCCTGGTTACTATATCCTAATCAGCAGAGTTTAACCGAGACGGCCCGCAAGCGGTTACGAGCTTTGCAGGAATTTAGTCAACTGGGTTCGGGCTATCAATTGGCAACGAGAGATATGGAAATTCGCGGTGTCGGTAATCTTTTGGGGGCTGAACAATCGGGACAAATGATCTCTATTGGCTTTGATCTTTATATGGAAATGTTGCAAGAAGCGATTCAAGAAATCCAAGGACAAGAAATTCCCCAGGTTGAAGATACTCAAGTAGATTTGAAAGTTACAGCTTTTATTCCTGCTGATTACATATCGGACATGGATCAAAAAATGGATGCTTATCGCTCAGTTGCGACAGTATCCTCGAAGAAAGAACTAACTCAAATTGCAGTTGATTGGTGTGATCGCTATGGTGAATTACCCACTCCAGTAGTTCAATTAATCCAGGTAATGGAGCTGAAGCAAATCGCTAAACCTTTAGGATTTTCTCGGGTTAAGCCCGAAGGCAAACAGCATATTGTTTTAGAAACTCCCATGGCGGAGCCTGCTTGGAATAGTTTGCTTGAAAAGCTGCCTAAACATTTGCGATCGCGTTTTATCTACGCTCCGAATAAAGTAATTGTTCGTGGTCTGGGAATTGTGAAGCCTCAAAAACAATTAGATAATTTAATCGAATGGCTAGGAATTATGAACCAGGGATGAAGTATTGAAAGATATTTACCGAACAATAATTTTGATTTGTTGGAAATTAAAAATTCAAGCGGTACAATACATGTCTTTGAAGAGGATGACCTAAGGGTAATCTAGGATGATCGAAGTCGTCGGCTGCCTGATAGGTCATGCCAAGTCGTTTCATGACAGCAATTGATCGTAAATTCAACCGTGACGTAAAGGAGACAATCTCCGGCAACCCTATAGTTTTAAGGCCATGGATAAGCGCTTTTTTGGCTCCTTCCGTGGCATATCCCTGACCCCAAAATGAGCTTGCCAACCGCCACCCAACCTCAACAGCTGGAGTAAAATGTGCCTGAAAAGATGTCACATTCAGGCCGACAAATCCGATAAAATTTCCTGTGGAGCGTTCTTCTACTGCCCATAACCCAAAACCGTGAATTTGATGGTGATTTTGAATCCGCTCAACTAGTTGATCTGACTCCTGGCGTGACAGGGGCGCTGGGAAATATTGCATCACTTCAGCATCCGCATTCATTTGGGCAAACGGATCTAAATCAGACGATCGCCAGTCTCGCAAGATTAGACGTTCTGTTTGAAGCATAAGACCATCATAATGAAGCACAACCTAGTTTACGTGGGCGGAAGATATCGATCCAAAATTTCCAGCATTCTCGCTTGACGAGCGACCCCACGGAGGTTTCCTCCGTTTGGGAACGCGCGAGTTTGACGTTCGTCTATCTCATCAAAACGACGATAAAAATCAGACTGGGTTTCATAAAAATCTGCTTGAGAACGAGCCAACCGGGATAAAAGCTCATAGATACCTCGCCTATCTTTTTGCCATTCCTGTTTCATTTCATCAATACCAACTCTGAATTCACTAATTTCTGCTGTTAGTGCTTCTATTGCTTTAGCATTGGAAGAAATTAGTTTTTTTAAATCTTCATCTGACATAAACTTAACTCCTGGAAAAACTATAATTAGTAATAGTTACCACTTCTATTATGAAGCATTAGGAAAACAAGATTATCAGAGATCGCTATAATCTCTATCTTCTAACTTCACCTAATTCTCAATAATTCCCTTAGAATCTAAAAGCTTTTTCCTCTTATTTCTGGCAATCTCCTGTAAATCGACAATGCGATCAGTTTCATCAACAATCTCCCCAGTCAGAACTTCTAGGACATCTTCTAAGGTCACAACTCCAGCTACGCCACCATATTCATCTAAAACAACAGCTAAATGTTCTCTGGTTTCTTGAAAAGCTTGTAATAGCTTATCGGCTCTAATATATTCGGGGACAAATTTGACCGATCGCATTATTTGATTAACTTTTTTCTGACCATTATTTTGGATTAGCTCGGCTAATAACTTATCCTTGAGGGCTAAGCCAATCACATTATCAATATTTTCATCAATCACAATAATTCGCGAATGTTGAGAATTAATAACTTCGCGTTGGCATTCTTCTAAAGTCTTATCACCCTTGAGATAAGTCACAATCACTCTAGGAGTCATAAGATCAGAAGCTGTAATGTCATTAAGTTTAAAAACCCTTTGAATCATCGCCGCTTCATCATTTTCAATGACCCCTTCTTGCTCGCCGATCGCGGTGAGAAATTTAATTTCTGCCTCGTTGGTCGTTTTGATTGTACGGCCTTTAGTCACAGGAGAAGTTACAAATTCTACCAGTACAACTAAAGGAGTAAAAATGATTGTGAGAAATCTAATCGGTATTGCGATCGCCAAAGCCACTGGCTCAGCATAACGCTCGCATAAAGTCTTCGGGAAAATCTCGCCAAAAATAATAACCAAAAAAGTTAAAAACCCAGAAAAAACACCCAGTAGAGCATGACCCAAAACCTGAGTTGCTAAACTACCAATCAGAATGCTGCCAACAATATTAAAAATGTTATTTAAAATTACAATAGTTGCGATCGGTCGATTAATTTTATTTCTGATCGCCAGAAGTGCCAAAGCACGGGGTTTTTTTGATTGAGCTAATTGTCTTACTCTAATAAAAGAAACTGATAATAAAGCGGTTTCTGAACCAGAACAAACTGCCGAACCCAAAATAACAATAATTACCGTCAGAATAAGTGGAAACATTTAAACAATAAACAATGAGCAATGAGCATATCAATCTAAAATTTCTACTATTCCAGCTTTACCATTAAGTTTAACGCGATCGCCATCACGTAATAATTGAGTAGCATAAGTCACATCCATCACCGCAGGAATCTTATATTCACGAGCAATAATCGCCCCATGAGAAAGACTGCCCCCAGACTCGGCAATTAATCCTCCCGCACGAGCTAATATAGGTGACCAACCAGCATCAGTGTAGGGTACAACCAAAATTATATCCTTGTTAATCTCATTGGCGATCTCTTGGTAATTGAGTAGCACCTTAATTCGGCCTTCTATTTGCCCAGAGCTAGCACCAATGCCAGTAAGTTTTTTAGAGCTTGCTAAATCAGAATTAGAGAAAGAGAATTCAAAATCACTTTGATTGCCATAAATTAAATAGGGAACTAACGGTAAATTTGATTCTGCCTGCCATTCTTGCCTGCGACGAGCAATTAAATTTTCGATGGTATTGAGATCAGTTTTTTGCTGATGAATATTGACAATTTCGGCAAATTCAAGAAAGAAGATATCTCCTGGCTGACTTAAAATATTTTCTTGCAACCAAATAGCTTCTAAATCCAGAAAACTCCATCGCAGATAAGCCAATAGTTTGTTGTAGACTTCACTAACCTGACCTTTAAGATTAAAGCGAGTTTGGACTAACTTTTGTTTGAGAGAAAAGTTAAATTCTTGTTTTTGAACTAATACTTGTCTTCTTGATTCGGCATTGAAAAATAACTGGGTCAACATTTCTCTGGCAGGACGGGGATTATCCCGCCAACGAGGCACCGAAATATCTGTGACAACTTCCCCCAAATAACCATAGGTTTCTAACCAATTATCAAATCTTTGAATTATGGATTGCCCCTCGGGAATATCTGCTAGATAAGCAAATAAGGAAGCACAAGACCCCATCGTTATTTGTTCTTTTGCGAGTAACTTCCAAGCATCTGTGGCTAGCTTGGCAAGCGATCGCATTGAGGCAATTTCTGGGGCGCAGCTTGTATCCAACTCCTCAAGAGGTACTTTTAAAATCGCTTGACGAATGGCAAAACTGAGAGGAGCTAGAATATTATAATAGGTGGCAATCTCTAGGGTCTCTAAGACCTGATGAATGCGCTCTATAATTGCTGAGCTAGACAGACTTAAATCTTCGTAAGATTCTATCTCTGTAAATAGAGGCGCAAATATTTTTTGCTTGTCCTGTTCAAAATCAGTTTCGAGATGCCATTCTCGACGCAATAAACGCCACAAACCAGGAATATTTTTAACAGTAGAACCCAGAGGCGGTTTACTAAATTTTTCGCCTCTGGTAAGAAATTCTAAACTTTCTGGCGGCAGTCCCATGCGTAAAAAAATGCTGCCCAATAAAGTGGCATTAAAATAAGCCCGTCCATAATGTAGGCTGGCGGTTTGCCCAAAATCTAAATCTGAGGCTTTTTTGCCTAAAACTAAAGTAAAAATTTGCCCCCAAACTCCGCAGGTTAGAGGTCGGTTGAGTGACCAGGTTAACGGGGGAATTTGTCCAGGGATTACTTCTGCTGCGATTTTCCTCGTCCAAATTGGTTGTAGATTCGTGATCGGGCGAACTTGCAATAACCAAAGCTTTTCTCCATCATGACTCCATTCAATATCTTGGGGAATTCCCTGAAAGAGAGTCTCCATTTCCCTAGCAACTACTGCCACCGATTCTAAAATATTTTGGGGAATCCCATCCTCACCCCCATTTAAACAAGTCACACTATTATTACTGTTGTCTCCTTGTCCCAACTTAACTTGATAGCGCCAAGGAGTTACCTTCCCGGAGACGACTTGACTTGCTTGTCCAGCTAAAGCTTCGATCGCAACGCCATCGGAAAAAGCATTCACCGGATCGCGACTGAAAGCTACTCCGCTATAAACTCCAGTAATCTGCTTCTGAATGAGTACTGCCATCCCTGCTGTTGCTTGCTGATGAGTTTTGCGATATTGGGCAGCGGATTTTTCTAAATAGGATGCCTGACAATCTGCGATCGCAATTTGTAGTTCTTCTCGACTTGTAATATTAAGAATGCTCAAATATTGTCCCGCAGCCGAGGCTGAGACTGAATCTTCACCAATTGCTGAGGATCTCACCACCAATGGCTCTTGAGCCGAAGGGTTCAAATATGCCAACAAAGGTCGAAAATCGTCTCCTGGAAGTAATACCCAACCCTCAGCAACGGTATAACCTAAGCTTTTGACCAGCGAAAGATTTGCAGACTTGCTCCCTGCTTGCTGGGCAGACAACTTTTGATCTAGGGAAATAATAGTCTTGTCGGGACGAAAAAAACGAAACATTCTTTGTGATTGGGGATTAACTTCCGAAGCAGGTAAATTCAAATCATCGGGTATTTGTTCATAGATCCAAGCCAATAAACATCCTAGTGCGATCGCCGCAACTAAATATTCTAGATTGTTCAGATGACGCAACCCAATAATCAGTGCTAGTAATCCTAACACTCCCAACTTTCCCAATTTGCGATCACGATTGATTGTAAAACTAATCAGGCCGATAAACAGAACTAAACTTGCAGCAATGGGATCATGGACAAAAATCCCCCAAGTGGCATTGGTAGTGCCAGCGCCTTTGCCGATCCAGTAACGACCCATCACCAAAGCAATCAAAGCCAGAATTTCCCATACCGAGCCATTGGGGAAAAACATTCTGGTTAACAAGACCGCCAAAATACCCTTGGCTGCTTCTGAAAGCACAGCCAGAATCCCTACTAACTTGCCACCATGATAAAAAGCTGCCGAAACTGAGATATTGCCGGTTCCCAATTGTTTGAGTTGACGACCTGTAATGAGATAGGTGATCCAATCAATTAAGGGCAATCCTCCCAAAAAAGGACAAAAAAGAAAAATAACTAAAGAACCCCAAATAGGAGCAAAGCTACCGTACATAATTTCAGTTAATAGTAATCAGTTATCAGCAACAATTTCATAAATGTTTATTGATGATTGACAGCGTCATTTCAGCAAGGGCGACCGGGACTTCCAAAGGAGCTAAATGACCACATTCAGGCAATTCTAAAACATTACCATGCCCAGAGTCGAATAGCCGATGAAAGCTAGCTAAGTGATGAACATATTTCGGCTCCATAATCCGATCCTTTTGTCCGGCAATAAAGTATACAGGTTGTGCCAAACGGGAAACTAGTCTTGGCAAATAATGAACTTCTTCTTCTGTTGTTGTTTGCAATAACGAACCTAATGCCGCTTCGGAATCGGCATTGATTAAATCAATAATCCTTTGACGAGCCCAATTAAGAGAAATGGGACGGTAGACCATCATCCGAGAAAAAATCAAACTTAGTCCGGGGATATAAGGTAACCAGGTCGGGCGAAATTTGACTATCTGTTGTCCTGCATTACGAAACTTGGCAAATTCCTCCCTCACATAAATCCCTCCCCCAGAATTGACTCCAATAACTCCTTGAATGACTTGAGGCGCTAAATCTGCTGACCACAGAGCAATGCTACCTCCCAAAGAATGTCCAATTAACCAGGCATTTTCGACTTTCAAGCGAGCCAGAAAATCACAGAGATCCTGAGCATAAGCTGCAAGACTATAATCGCGCTTAACCGAATTCTGAATATTTCGTGAAGTGCCAAATCCTCGGAGGTCGTATCGTAAACATTGATAATCGGCTTGAAGAATGTCAACGACAGGTTGCCAATAGTGATGACTAAGAAGCCAGCCATGAACAAACACTAAGACAGGAAGTCGTGAATTGGCAACAGGTTTAGTTATTTGGTAGGAATAATCTGTTCCAGATATTGTTATTGAAGGCATATTGTAATCCTATCACCAATCTCTCCCCTCAATTCTTCATTATCTAACTAGCTATTCACTCAAAATCACTGTTAAAGTTGATAACTGACCACGTCCTTATTATCCCGCTTGACGGGACGAATGGGAATAACTGATAACTGATAACTGATTTATGTCTGGGATCCTGAATAAATTGAAATTTAATCTCTTTCTGGGAAGCTGTATTTTGGCGATCGCCATTAATATTTCAATAACATCTGCTCATGCCAAACTATTTGACGGCCCAGTTGACCAACTTCCTGTCTTAGAAAGAGTTGCTCTGCGAGAGGGCAAGGTAATTATCACAGGTCAGAAAGGCGAATATGTTTGCCGTATTTTGGTTACTAGTTCTATTGATACTGTCTGGCAAGTCTTGACGGACTACAATAACTTTGAGCTATTCCTCCCAGGAGTAACTGACAGTCAATTGTTGGAGATTAATGGCGATCGCAAAGTATTTGAGCAATTTAATCGAATTAAAACTTTGATTTTTAGCACCAAGGCCAGAGTTCGCATGGCTATCACCGAATCTTATCCGCAAAAAATTGCCTTCAACTTTCTTGATGGAGATTTAGACACTCTAGATGGAACCTGGTTATTAGAACCTGTCTCGCCCTATCCCAGTGCGGCACCAAATCAGGTTTTAATTACCCATCAAGTCAATGTTGAACCCAATGCTATTCCCAGTCGTAGTTTTTTTTACAATATCTACGAAAATACTCTAGAAAAAACCTTAGTCGCTATTAAACAAGAAGTGGAGGAAAGATGGGGGATAAGGGATGAGGGATGAGGGATGAGGGATGAAAGATGAAGGATGAAGGATGAAGAACAATTACTGTAGTTATACTCAAGAAAAAACCCAGAAGTTACTCTGGGCTTGAATTATATATAAGCTAAGACCAAGCAATTTAAGTAACAAACTGAGAAATCAAAACTTATTACTTATTACTTATTACTTATCACTTATTGATTAAGAGCCAACTCCCTTAAGGACTTCTTGTATAACGTCCGCATAAGGAGTCAGAGAAAGCGCATAAGCAAAAGCTGCTCCACCAGAGCCACCAAGGAAAAATCCAGTGGCAAATTCGCTCCAACCTGCTTTAGTACCCAATTCCTTGGGTGTATTAGGAGCCGTTACAATAGAAACAGGAGCTCCACCCATCGCACTAGCATAAAGCGATAGCGCAATCGTTAAAATGGCAATCAAGCCAATAGCAGCTAAAACCCCAGCAGTTGCAGAGAGGTCAGTGTCTCTTAAAGGACCAAGTAGAGCGAAAGGACCATAGAGGAAATATCCATGAGCCATGCCGACTTCAAGTCCCCGACCTAGTGGCGACATACCTTCGCGGTAAGCGGGTAAGTTTTGGATGAATGCTTTGCTGATGTCAGAAGAGTTGAGGGGAGTAGCGAGATTACCTACTTGAGGATCTCCTCCATGTTGAATCGCGTCCATAGGAATTGAATTTCTCCTTAATTGAAATATTTGACAAGTCCTTGAAATAGCATCACTCTAACCTGGTTCAAGTTCACTTTTTGTTAAGAATCTTTATAACTAAGCAAATTGTGCAAACTTCGCAGTAATATCCAAATTGTTAGAGTTTTCATAAAGTATAGGATAACAGCATATGATTGGAGATTTCGCAGCTTCTTGGATTCCCGTGGTTATGGTTCCTTTTATTGGCATGGTTTGTTTTGCAGTTTCGATGGCTCTTTTCTTCTTCTATGTTGAAAGTGAAGCTTAAGTTTTGTTAACGCAAACAAATTTATTTTTGTTAATAATTGGTTTTGATTTGTTCGATCATTCATAAAAACAAGCCTGATCCACATAACGGATCAGGCTTTTTATTTTATTGGTTAACGATGGAACTCCTCGTTGCTTTTTATGACGCTACTGAAGCAGCGGCAGAACGTCTTCTTTTGCGTGTTGTCCGAATCGCTGGAGGCTTTTCTGGGGTTTGCATTAAGAAAACCACCAAAGGGCGACTCTGGAATTCTCTTCTAATTAACCTTTGTAAGGCACCTTCGATTTCAACTCGCAGACCTGCCCAATCTACTTCCAACTCATTATCAACTGTGGTACTAAAACTACCCCAGCGATCGCGTAAAAGATTTTCCAAGGTTCTAGATATCAATTGCTGTAGCAGAGTTTGCTCAACGACTGTAACGACACCCCGTAAATGAACCCCTGGCTCAGCGACCAGTTTGCCATCCCAACCAATTGCTGTTGCGACAGTGACAACACCATCTTCTGCTAGCTGTTGTCTTTCTTTTAAGACGGCGTCATGAACTATGCCAGCTCTATCTACCAATTCAATTCCAGAAGTTACTTGACCGACAATTTGAATGCTTTCTTGAGTGAGCTCGATGATATCACCGTTATCGATTAAGACCATATTTTCCTTAGGAATCCCCATGTTCTGAGCCATCAGAGAATGCTTAACTAACATCCGATGTTCTCCATGAACAGGTACAAAGAATTTTGGTCTGGTTAAATTTAGCATCAGTTTATGGTCTTCCTGGGCACCATGACCTGAAACGTGAATTCCATGACCTCTACCGTAAATAACATTCGCGCCCTGCATCATCAGGCGATCAATTGTATTTACTACCCCAATGGTATTACCAGGAATTGGGTTGGCAGAAAAGACGATAGTATCTCCTTGTTGGACTTTGATATGCCGATGTTCCCCTTTGGAAATTCGAGTCAAGGCCGCTAAAGGTTCTCCTTGAGAACCTGTGGTCAGAATGAGGGTTTTATCTTCGGGCAGCCGATTCAAAGATCTTAAGGGTTCAAAGAGATTATCTGGACATTTGATATATCCTAATTTACGAGCATGGGCAATGACATTTAGCATCGAGCGCCCGACTACTACGACTTTCCGTTGTAGTTTCTGAGCTATGTTGAGAATAATATTTACCCGATGCACTGAGGAGGCAAAGGTCGTCACCATGATTCTTCCCTGGGCTTGGGAAAAGATCCTCTCTAAATTGGGAGCGACACTACTTTCTGAGGGAGTATGCCCTGGCACTTCAGCATTTGTGGAGTCACTGAGGAGGCATAATACGCCTTTTTCGCCGTGCTCGGCTAATTTTTGGAGGTCGTAATGCTCTCCATCTACAGGAGTATGGTCAATTTTAAAGTCCCCGGTATGGATAATCACACCTAATGGCGTATGAATCGCCACACTAAAGCTATCGGCGATCGAATGGGTATTGCGAATAAATTCAGCAGCAAAATGTTGACCTAAGCGAACTATTTCTCGGGGGGTTACGCTTTTGAGGGTTGTGCGATCGCTAACTCCGGCTTCTTCCAATTTATCTCGCAATAAGGTCATGGCTAATCTTGGGCCATAAATTACTGGAATATCAAATTGCTTGAGGTGATAAGCGATGCCGCCAATATGATCTTCATGACCATGAGTCACAATCATGCCCTTAATACGGTGACTATTCTCTCTCAAATAGGTCATATCAGGCAAAACAATATTGATGCCATGCATCTCGTCTGTGGGAAATGCTAAGCCTGCATCGAGAAGAATAATTTCGTCCCCATATTCGAAGACACAGGTGTTTTTGCCGATTTCATGGAGTCCACCAAGGGGAATGATTTTAATCGCGTTATTATTTGTTTTTTGAGTCATTGGTTTGGTGTTGATTTGAGGTTTTGCTTTCATTTACTAAGAAGGTAATTGTGAATAGTTGCTTATTTTATTTGCTTAAATAGTGAGTTTTATAAGTCGGCAGAATAGTGAATAGAAATAAGTTTTTTCCCGGTCTCTTGCTTCTTAAAAACTGGTGCTTTAAGTATTGTTGATATACTGCTTCATTTGATTTCCGATTAGACTATTAGTCTATTTTTTTCATCGGCAATCCCGCCCACTCAACAGTTGATTTTTGTTAAAACATTGTTCAGTATCCACGACGAAATAGCTGTCCCTAAACTCGAGCCGTCAAATCAATATATCTTATATAATTTCCTAGAGACAATCATGTTTTCTTCCGAAAAACACAACTGGTCTCAATATAGTCCAAGGCGGTTTTATCTTGACTCAATAGCACTCCTCCCGTGAGTTTGATGGTTTGTTACACATAAGCTTTTTATCTCAAATTATTTCTTTGCAGCCAACAAAACTATCTTTTGTATAGTGTAATTTGATGTTTTCAGCAATTATAGTCAATTTAATAAATTTCGCATTCTCAACTTAAATTATGATTTCGCAAAAGTCTTATTTTCTCAGTCATCTGACAACCAAAACAATTTAACAAATGCCGTCACTTATGGATGACAAAACAATTAAAGTAAATTCTGTTCTTTAAGTTCTACTTTCAGTTTTTCCAATAAATCTAATTGTAACGCACAAAGAGGAGAACGCAAACTTCCGACTTGCCAACCTTGTAAATTAAGGGCTGCCTTAATAGGAATCGGATTAGTAGTGGCAAATAAAATTTTAAACAAAGAAAACAATTGTAATTGAATTTTCGTTGCCAATTGATTGTTTCCCTCATTAAAAGCTTGGATCATTTGCTGTATTTGTTTCCCCACTATATGGGATGCCACGCTAACAACCCCCACCGCTCCTACGGTCAACATGGGCAAAGTGAGGGAATCCTCTCCTGAATAGATGGCAAATGACGATGAAGTTGAACGGCGGATTTGACAAACCTGCTCTAGATCGCCACTGGCTTCTTTAATGGCAATAATATTATCAATTTCTGACAGTCTTGCAACTGTGGAAGCTTCCAGATTACGACTAGTTCTGCCTGGGACATTGTAAAGCATAATTGGCAAATCGGGACAAGCTTGTGCGATCGCTTTAAAATGTTGATAAAGACCTTCTTGAGGCGGCTTATTATAATAAGGGACGACTTGTAAAGAACCATCCAGGCCCAGCATAGAAGCTTTCTGCGTTGCGGAGATCGCTTCTTGAGTGGAGTTAGAACCCGTTCCCGCAATGATTTTGCCCTGATTGCCAATAGCTTGTTTGACTACTTGAAATAATTTAAACTCTTCTTCCCAAGTCAAACTCGGAGATTCCCCTGTGGTACCACAGATAACTAGGCCATCATTCCCATTTTCCAACAAATGCACAGCTAATTTTTCAGCTACTGCATAGTCAACACTCCCATCAGCAGCAAAAGGGGTGACCATTGCTGCTAATACTTTACCAAAAGGTTCGTTGCTCATGAGCTATCTCTTGAAGTTTATTCTAAATTGCTGCGGTAACTTCAGTTACTTTCAGCAAATCTTTTTCTAACAGTAATTCGGCAATCTGAACCGCGTTCAAAGCTGCTCCTTTGCGGATCTGATCGCCACAAAGCCATAGTTCTAAACCATTGGCATGGGAAATATCCTGACGAATGCGACCGACTAACACATCATCTTCTCCCGTCGCATCTATTGGCATCGGGAAGTAGTTCTGCTCCCAATCCTCGACTAATTTGACCCCCTCAGCTCCTTTCATAAGTTCTTGGGCTTTTTCGATGGGAAAAGGTTGGTCAAATTCTAGGTTAATTGCTTCAGAATGGGCTCTTAATACAGGAACCCGTACACAGGTTGCTGTGACTCGCAATTGGGGATCTGCAAAAATTTTCCTGGTTTCGTTGACCATTTTCATCTCTTCTTGGCAATACCCATTAGAGCCTAAAGGTGAATTGTGAGGAAAAAGGTTAAAGGCCAAAGGATAAGGTAGAACTTCTGGCTTGGGAGTTTCCCCGTTAAGGATGTCCTGAGCTTGAGTTTCCACTTCTGCCATGGCCCGAGCTCCAGCGCCAGAGGCTGATTGATAAGTTGAGACAACTATTCGCTTAATGGGTTGTACCTGATGGAGAGGATAAATAGCGACTCCCATTAAAATCGTGGTGCAATTGGGATTGGCAATAATTCCTTGGTGTTCTGCTATGGCTTCGGGGTTAATTTCAGGAACAATCAAAGGTACATCCTCATCCATGCGGAAAGCACTAGAATTATCTATGACAACTGCACCTGCTGAGACGGCGGCAGCAGCATATTTCTTAGAGGTCGAACCCCCAGCCGAGGCCAAGACAATATCAATTCCGGCGAAAGATTCATCACTAACAGCTTCTACTGTTAATTCTTGACCGCAGAATGGGATCTTGCTGCCCGCAGAACGAGGAGAGGCCAACAATTTCAAATTTTTGAGCGGAAAATTACGACTTTCCAGCAATGCTAGCAGTTCTTGCCCGACTGCTCCTGTTGCGCCTAAGATAGCGACATTAATTCCACCAGACAAAGTATCTTATCCTCCAAGGTGCGATCTCGATTTTCTTAAATAGTAATTAGTAGTTCTACATCTTATCAGAATAGAATAGTACTGCAATATTAAAGTTTTTTCCTCTTGGTCTTATGGTTATTGCTACACGCAGAAAATTCACAATTGAGGAATATCACCAACTCGCCGATTGGGGATTTTTCACGGAAAATGCCAAAATAGAGCTTATTAGGGGAGAAATCATTGAAATGGCACCCAAGAGAACGCCCCATTCGGTTTGCAATTCCCGCCTCTGGAAACAACTTTATGAACTTATTGGCCAACAAGCTGAAATCAGAGTACAAGAGCCAATTATGCTCTTGTCAAATAGTGAGCCCGAACCGGATATTGTAATTGCTAAGAAAAAATCTGATGATTATCTAACTGCTCATCCTACCGCTGAAGAAATTATCTTAGTCATTGAGATTTCCGATTCTACTCTTAATTACGATCGCGAAACCAAATTATCCTTGTATGCCGAGGCAGGAATAAGGGATTATTGGATCTTTAACTTAGTAGTTAATCATTTAGAGGTTTATACTTATCCTTTTTCTGATGGTCAGGGAATATTTGATTATCGGACCAAAAATATTGTGTTGCCTAATGAAAAAATTGCTATTCCTGGTTTTTTAGAGTTAGATTTGGAATTGACTGCTATTTTTCCTAATTCAATTTAGGACTGCAAGATGTAGTAAACTTGTATAAGTATTCGGTTAATTATTAATTCTCTTGGCAAATAAGAACTTTCCTCCAGAGCGGAATAATGAGTATTTTCAATTCTTGATGACAATTTTGCAGAAAATATCATCTCGTAAATCCTCGAACGAAATTACAAACTTTCTCTTTAAAAATCAAGATAAAATCAATTTAAAATTAGCTAAATTTATTCAATATTGGGCTCCCAATGCTTTCAGGAAGGTTGAGTCTCAAAAAGTTTTTTTTATTGCAAGAGATATGATAATATTTGCTGAACTAATTTTAAAAAAATTAAGCAATAATCGAGTAGATGCCATTGAAATTGCTTTAATAATATATCAGGTAACATTAGAGGTTTATACTCCAGTCAAATATCCCCAAAATTGGGCTATGTTACAGAGCTATTTGGGAAATATGTATCGTGATCGCGCTTTTGATGATCCTACAAAAAATTTTAAACAGGCTATTTTTCATTACCGTATGGCCCTAGAAGTCTTGACGAAAGATCAATATCCTTACCGTTGGGGAATAATCCAAAGAGATTTAGGAATGCTTCATGCTTATAATCTGCAACCAGGACAAGATCATAAGCTGATAGCGGCAATTACTCATTACAGAAGGGCCTTATCTGTCCATAAGGCAGATGATTTTCCTGAAGATTGGGCAGCAAATCATAATAATTTAGGAGAAGCATATTTTAGATTGGAAGTAGGGAGTAAATCTAGCAATATTGAACTGGCAGTTGAACATTTTCGGCAAAGTTTAACGATTTATAATTGTGTCAATTTTGCCTATCCTTGGTCAATGGTAAATAACAATTTGGGAAATGCTTTTAAGCTTAGAATAAAAGGAGAGAAAAGAGATAATTTAACTAAGGCGATCACCTATTATCGAAAAGCTCTGTCCGTCCAAACTTTAGAAAAATCTCCCTATAATTGGGCAATGTTACAAAATAACTTAGCAGGAGCATATTATAATCTAGCTTGTACCGAAGATCTAAGTGGGAAATCAAACCAAAAGCATCAGGACAATTTGCAGCAAGCTCTTGACTGTTTGCAAAAAGCTTTAGTAGTTTACAAGGAGTCAGATTTTCCCCAACAATGGCAAGACATTCAAAATAATTTGTCAAATATTTACCAGTTACAAACTAGATCCTAAACAAAACCAGTAATGAAATATATTTGTGTATTTTGCGGCTCTAAAATGGGTAACCGCGATATCTATCGACTAGCAGCTCAAGCTATGGGAAAGGCGATCGCAACAAACGGCTTCAATTTAGTCTATGGCGGTGCAGATATTGGATTAATGAAAGTTGTAGCTGATACAGTTCTCGAAAATGGGGGTGAGGTAATAGGTGTCATCCCAGATTTTTTTCTTAGCTATGAAGTAGCCCACCAAAATCTTACAAAACTTCATATTGTTAAATCGATGCATGAGCGCAAAGCTTTAATGGCAAAATTATCTGATGCTTTTATTGCCTTGCCAGGTGGTTATGGAACCCTAGAAGAATTAGCAGAAATTACGACTTGGGCCCAATTAGGTTTACATGATAAACCCATCGGGATTCTTAATGTTGATAATTATTATAAATCCCTCTTAGAATTGTTCGATAAATTGGTTACAGAAGGATTTTTAACTGAGAAACTGCGATCTCTAATTTTAGAAGCCCATGATGCGGAGATGCTTTTAAATTTAGTGACAAAAAATTCTGATTAAATTTAGGGATTAAATTCTAGCCTCTGGAGTATTTGGAAAATGATCTCCGATTGCTATAGTAGGGGATTAACCTAATTGTCCTCTCAGCCATGAAAAAAATTTTTGTCCTCGACACTAATGTCTTGCTCCATGATTCCCAAGCAATTTTTCGTTTTGAGGATAACGATATTATTTTACCAATGGCTGTAATCGAGGAATTAGACCAATTTAAAAAAAAGCCAGATAGTATTGGCAGAAGCGCTAGAGAAGTGTCCCGTATTATCGATCAATCACGCCAGTTGGGAAATCTTACCGAAGGGATTCTCCTCAATAGTGGTGGTACCTTGTCTGTCAAAATCAGCAATAGTAAGACATTAAAAACCATTCCCCAAGAGTTGGGAGGACATTTAGCTGATAATGTTGTTTTGGCCGTGGCCTTAGAATCACAGCAGGAATGCCAATGCCCTGTTATTGTAGTGAGCAAAGATACAAATCTCAGGATCAAAGCTGATGTCTTGGGTCTTAAAGCGGAAGACTATGAAACGGATAAAGTCAATATAGAACAAATCTACAATGATATTTCTGAGATAGTCGTTAGCACTGATGAGATTAATCAATTCTTTCACCAGGGTTTTTTGCCTCTGGACACTCCTTTATTGGTCAATCAAGCAGTCACCTTAATTGATTCATCTCGTCCTTCTCATACTGCTTTAGCAATGGTAGAAGGTAATGGCGATCGCCTAGTACCCTTAGCAAAAATACCTCATTCAGGGATTTCGCGCATTCATCCTCGCAACCGTGAACAACAATTTGCCTTAAATTTATTACTGACAGACTCAATTCAGTTGGTTACTCTCATTGGTCAAGCTGGGACAGGAAAAACTCTACTTGCGATCGCAGCAGGCTTGCAAAAAGTAGCGGACGAAAAAACTTATAGTCGATTACTAATTTCTCGCCCCATAATTGCTATGGGAAAAGATATTGGCTATTTACCAGGAGATGTTGAGGAAAAATTAACTCCTTGGATGCAACCGATCTACGACAATTTAGACTTAATTTTAGGAACTCAAGATCCTAAAGGAAAACCTGCCCATTGGCGACGAGGACATGAAGAACTATTGGAACAGGGTCTACTGCAAATTGAGCCTCTAACTTATATTCGAGGGCGAACTATTCCTCGGCAGTTTTTAATTGTTGACGAAGCCCAAAACTTGACCCCTCATGAAGTCAAGACCATTCTTACTCGTGCTGGAGAAGGGACGAAAATTGTGCTGACTGGTGATCCAGAACAGATCGATAACCCCTATGTCGACGCAGCAAGTAACGGTCTGACTTTTGTTGCCGAACGATTTAAAAACGAGCCATTAGCAGGTCATATTACTCTTTATAAAGGGGAACGTTCTTTGTTATCCGAACGGGCAGCAACGTTATTGTAGGTACGGTTGAATTGCCTTTTTTTAAGGCTTTATCTTTACTGTTGCCTGTTCCCGATTGCCTATTCCCTAGCGCGTAGCGCTCTAATTCAATCGGGACAAGGTTGTATTTTGATAGTAATGAACTAGTATTTGATGATAATTAATACCTTGTTTCGCTAGATAATAAGCACCCCATTGGCTTAAGCCCAGGCCATGGCCAAAACCCCGACCATAAACTTGTACTTGACTGCCTTTGGTACTAACTCGAAATAGAGTACTGCGTAAATCCAATATTTTGCGTAATTTTTTGCCACTAATTTGTTGGGTTCCGCGATCGCCAACGACTTTCATGGTCACAACTCTTCCCTGGGGGGTAGTCTTTTGGGGGATCATGGTTTGAACTTGTCCCACACCTGTGATTAGATTACCTAATTGTCCAACAGAAAAAGTTTTATTCCATTCAAAAACAGGAGATTGATGATCATAATCAACCACACCTCGCAAATAGGGCAAGGGTGAAGTCCAGATATCCTCGACATTTTCGGTATGACCACCAGAAGATGAGTGAAAAGCGGCCAGAATCACATTCCCCTGATAGGTCATGATTTGCCCTGCGGTACTATTTACTGCTTCATGAGTAGTTAGATATTCTGTATCCAGACCTTTATATACTTGAGTACGTTGAGTTGTGTCTAAATCGTAGAGCCCATTTTTTCCCGTCTTTAGTTTATAAAGAGCATAGGAGCGAGCTGCCACAGCCTGGGCTTTTAAAGCTTCAATCGGCCAACTAGAAACTGCTTCTGCCCCAACAACACTATATAGATAATCCTCTAAATCAACATGGTTAATGGCGGTGATTTGATTGCCGTTATTGACTAATTGAACCTTCCCTCGGTACCAGCGATCGCCAATCCAAACATAACCATCCCCTGTTGGTTCAATAGTAAGAGCACCCGCCTGAAGTTTTTCCAAACTCACTTGACCGCTACTGGACTGGGCAGAAATAGCTGACATAGGACTTAGTTCGCCAATTGTCCGTCCTGCTTGATCTTTAATAATCGCAGAAGTAGAGCTGCCAACCTTGATGTTCTGGGTATTTTTTCTAATGGCTATTCGAAGGTCTACGGCTTGCGCAGGAAGAATCAAACAGACCCAGAGTAACAAGGACAGCAACCAGTGAGATTTATTTTTTACAATTAATTCTTTTAAGATCGAAAAAGAAAACAGATTATTTTGATTTTTAACAATCATAAAGCTCGAAATCAGTTATCAATAAATAGTTACCCTCACCTTTCTCATCCTATCAAGTGAGATCATGAGGGTCAGTAAGTTAACAGTTAAAGACTAATTAAAAAAGCAAATTTCATTAATTTTCGCATATCGATTGTTATTTGTCTTTAAAATCACTCCGCGATTAGCTATAAGCTATAAGTTAGTAAAAAATGTATGAATAAATAGTATTTAGAGAGCTGTCGATGCAGAAACAAAGAGCATATATTGTCCTGATTTTAGGATTATTAGTAGGCGCGATCGCAATTTTAACCACGATTCCTCCTCAACAGGGATTAGATTTAATTGGAGGTTCTCAGTTAACAATTCAAGTGAAACCCACAGAAGAAATTACAGAAATTGCTGCCGATGATCTAGCAGCAGTCAAAAGAGTAATCGAAAATCGGGTTAATGAATTCGGGGTTTCTGAGACCACAGTGCAAACTGTCGGCAATGACAAAATAGTTGTCCAATTACCAGGGGAAAGTGAACCAGAAACCGCGGAAAGAAGGTTACAAGGAACAGCAAAACTAGAATTTCGTCAGCAAAGACAGGGAACAGAAGGTGATTTCGCCGCCGAGCAACAAAATCGGCAACTGTTGCAATTGCAGTTAACCACTTTGACTCAAGCAGAAGCCACAGCTGCGAATGTAGAAGAAATTGCCCAGCTTAAAGAATCCTTGGCAGGATCTAATACAGCAATCCTTAGTTTCTTCGATCCGATAGACTTAACTGGTGCCAATCTTCAAGATGCCCGAGCTCAACCCAATCAAACAGGTAATGCTTGGGAAGTTGCGATCAACTTTGATGAAGATGGAGGTCAAAAATTCGCTGAACTTACCAAAAATCTGGCGGGAACCGGACGCAGTTTGGGTATATTTTTAGACGACGAATTAATCAGCGCACCAACGGTAGGGGTGCAATTTGCCGATTTGGGAATCACCGGTGGCAGAGCTGTTATTACAGGAAATTTTGATCTCGAAGGTGCTAATGATTTGGCAATTCAAATTCGCGGTGGTTCTTTACCTTTTCCGGTAGAAATTGTGGAAAATCGAACTGTTGGTGCGACTTTGGGACAAGATAGCATCAATCGCAGTAAAATTGCTGGTCTGGCAGGATTATTTTTGGTACTGGTATTTATGGGAGTTTACTATCGTTTACCAGGTTTGATTGCTGATGTTAGTTTAGTAATCTACACGATATTGACTCTAGCTTGTTATTCCATTGCTGGAGTGACCCTAACTCTTCCAGGAATTGCTGGGTTTATTTTAAGTATTGGGATGGCGGTAGATGCCAATGTCTTAATTTTTGAGCGAACTAGAGAAGAATTGCGCAGTGGCAAAACTTTATATCGTTCTGTCGAGTCGGGATTTTACCGAGCTTTTTCTAGTATTCTAGATAGTAATGTCACTACGCTTATTGCCTGCGGAGCTTTATTTTGGCTCGGTTCAGGATTAGTTAAGGGTTTTGCCCTGACTTTAGCTATTGGAGTACTAGTAAGCATGTTTACTGCCGTTTCCTGTAGCCGAACTCTGATGCTGCTAACAGTTCTCAGTCTGCCAAAAGTTAGACAGAAACCAGAGTTGTTCTGTCCTAATTTAAACCAATAGGAAATTGGGTGATGGGTCAATACTTCTCGTTTAAAGATTGAATTTAAAAATTTAACGAGTTAGGATTTGGGGTTTTAGGGGTTTGGGGAAAATAATAGTAGTTAGACTTCCCTAGCTCCCTACATATCTATTTCCCTAAGCGAGGAGTATTGGTTAATGGATAGAAATTACTATTTTCTATTGCTCTTGTTCAAGAACCAAAAATCGGTAAGACTTTAGGGTCAAACATTTCTATTAAATCGTCACAAATCGTTAACTCCTGGGGCTTGAAATGATCTATCGTAACGGTGATTCCTAATGCCCCTTCTTCCTTAAGATCTTCTATGTAGCCATTTGTAGCAGCTTCAGCTTCTTTGATTTTCAGAAAAGGCCCAAAATAATAGGTACAACAAGGCCGCTCAGTGTCAATCTTAACCCAATAAGCTAGACCCAAAGCAAGGGAGATACTCAGTAAAATTTCTTTCATGGTCAAATAAACTAGCTCTAAAGCTAGATAAGAATTTAGGACAATTGCTTTCATTGTGATGAGCTATCCTGGGGATTTTTACTTGCGCTGGCGAATCTCCACCCGAAGGCACTTCGCTAAATGAAACAACAATTTGACTGCATTCAAACTATTGATTATAGACTAGATTTAATTTGTTTTTGATTAAATAAAATGTTTTAAAAATTATTTAGAATCTGACCATTTTTGACGGCAAACTTCGTAGATTGCGATCGCAGCAGCTACAGAAGCATTTAAGCTAGGAGTTTTGCCAACCAAGGGGATTGCTACTAATTCGTCACAACAACGTCTGGTTAGCGTACTCAAACCTTTCCCTTCTGCGCCGATGACTAATCCTACCGCACCGGAAAAATCAATTGTGTGTAAAAATTTACCACTTTCCCCAGTCGCGCCATAAATCCAAAATTCTGCCTCCTTTAACTTTTCAATCGCTTGGGATAGATTGACTACTCTGGCAATGGGTAAATGCTCCAAAGCACCAGCTGAAACTTTCATTACCGTAGAAGTTATGCCTGCTGCCCTTCTTTGGGGTATGACTAACCCTTGAACTCCCATCGCCTCAGCAGTACGAATGATCGCCCCCAAATTCTGAGGATCTTCAATCCCATCGGCGATCGCAATTAGCGGTGACTGGCTATTTTGCTTAGCCTGGCTAATCAAGTCCTTTAATTCCCAATAATGATAGGGGGCGACCTGAGCTGCAACTCCTTGATGATTGGCACCTTTGACTAGAGAGTCCAGGCGTTGCGTTGACACTTCATCTATTATTGTCCCGTTGGATTTAGCTTCCTTTAATAACTTATAAAATCTACCGTCTTGTCGTAACTTAGTAGTAATCCATATTTTATTGATTTGGCGATCATTGTTCAGAATCGTGAGCACTGTATGGCGACCATAAATAAGATCAGGAGACTGATTTTCTAGAAAATCACGAGCATTATCCTCTATTTGCGGTGATGTTTTCCGTGATTTACTTCTTCGAGATTTCAGATCTGCCATCAAGTTTTTTATAAATTAAGCTTTGTAAATAAATCTTGTAAGCGTTGCGAATCCTCAAGATATAGATAACCAATCAAAGTTTCAAAACTACTTGCTTGCTGGTAAATCTTCATCGAAAGACGACGAGGTTTATTCGTAACCGCATTGCGTCCTCGACGGAGTATTTCCTTTTCCGCAGGAGTTAGATATGGTTCTAAATCTTGAAGATGAGTAGCCTGGGCTTCTGCTCGAACCTGAGCAACAACTTGACTATGATAGTCTGCAATTCGCTTTGGCGGAAGCAGCAGTTTTGCACGAACAATTAGCTCATACACTGCATCACCAATATAAGCTAAAGCCACAGGCGATAACCGTTTGAGTTGGCTATCACCAACTACAGTTATCGAAGAAGCCAGGGCTGTAACATCCACTCCAAGGGGAGTGTCAATCGATTCTATCTGATCTTGGTTTGGGTTTGGCAAATTCACATCCGAGCAAATATGCTATTTCTTCTTCAGTTTCTCCAGTGCTATTTCCACGGTCGGCTGAAGAGACAAGAATTTCTCTAGACGTACCAATTTTACAGTCTGAGTGACCCGAGGGTTGGTAACAATTTGTAAGCTTCCACCCGCATTCTGAGCTTTTTTTACAAGTTGAACTAAAGCCCCTAAACCCGAACTATCGATAAAATCAATTTGAGCAAGCACTAAAATTAAGTTTTTCGGGCCATTGTCAATGCAATCACCGATAACTTTACGAAATGCAGGCTCAGAAAAGGCATCTAGTAGCCCAGTAAGACGGAAAATTTGATAATTTTCTCTAACTTCGCGAGTCCCTCTTAAACTCACTGTTAGATTTAGTTGTTCAGGAATTTTTTCCTCCTCAACCTAGCTCAATTTAATCAATAGTAGAGTATAGCCCATTTCTGAAAAATATTGTGGCAATTTTGCTCAGTGGCTGAAAAATCAATCGACTTCTGGAAAATTTTTCTCAGGGAGAACAAAAAATTTGGTTGTCTATCAATATTTATCTAATTGTTGATAATAGCTCAAACAAAACACCCCACTCACCGTTGGGAGGGAGCAGGGCTAATGGAGCAAGAGGAATCTGATAAAAATTATTTATAGGAAGAATAAGAATTGCTTTCTTCTCTTCTACAATATACTTATGCTACTACTAATTAATTCTCGAAACATTAGTATAAACACCGAAGTTTACTAAAAATTTTTCTAACTTGATTATTTGCCATTTCTCAGGCTACTAGCCTCTATCTTCTAGACTCTCAATTTTTCTTATATAAAGTTAAATAATATTTACAGAGAGTAGCAGAGTTTAACCAATCAGGAATTACTTTTATCTATTCTTATAGAGTATATAGAAAAAGACTCTAAAGAAGAATCTTTTACGAATACGAGTAAAAACTTTTGGGTCAAATCATAATCAGTTTTAATATCGATTTTGTATTTTTTTTTGATTTTAATTCGTAATATCTTAAACCAAAAACTATTTTTTGCAATATAAGATACTGGATGAATCAAAGTGTTTTCCTCATTTTTAGAATTATTATCTTCGTTAATACTGGCAACTATTAAATCTCCTTCTGTCAAGAATTTATTCTGGACTAGGGTTGAGTTGATCACAATGATCCCATGGCCAAATTTTTTCTGGCTCTTGAGAGCATATTTTTTGATACTTTTTCTATTATTTTTGATAAATTCTTTGTTGATTCGCGTTTCTGTTGCGTTGGGATCTCTCATAGTAGATTAGAAAATAGAGAACATGCGAATTTGACTTCCGCGTAATGGGACTAGATACTTGAAAAAAAATCATCTAAAATTCACCTCAAAGCGAGATGGATTAAAGATTATAAGCCCATCTTACTTCATTAAATTTGAATGCAAAACTATTAAAATACATGAGAGGTGTAAATTTCATTAAAAGGTAATCATATGAAGCAGCGTGGAGTAGCAGTTTGGTTTACAGGATTTAGTGGTGCAGGGAAAAGTACGATCGCCGATGCCCTAACCAAAGAACTCAAAGATAAAGGTTATGCTATAGAAGTCTTGGATGGCGATGAGATTCGGGAGAATCTAACTAAAGGATTAGGATTTTCTAAAGAGGATCGCGATACCAATATTCGTCGTATTGGTTTTGTGGCTAAGTTATTAGCTCGAAATAACGTTGTAGTATTAGTTCCCGTAATTTCTCCCTATCGTGCAATCAGAGAAGAAATGAGAGAGCAAATTGGCTCTTTTGTCGAAGTTTTTGTGAATGCACCGATCGAGGTTTGTGAAAAACGCGATGTCAAAGGACTGTACAAAAAAGTCAGAGCAGGCGAAATTGGACAGTTTACTGGGATTAGCGACCCCTATGAACCTCCAACTAATCCTGAAATAGAATGCCGTACCGATCTAGAAGAATTGGACGAAAGTGTCGCCAAAATAATGAATAAGCTAATAGATCTTGGTTATCTAATGTAATTGTGTACTTAGTTTGAAGCATTGATCCAAATGATAAGCTGGGCTTTTTTAAGATCGTCGTCAAGTTTCTCTTGATATGCTTAAATTGAGCTCAGTTTTTTCGTAAATACGGTATTATTCTGTTGGATAAAAAACTAGATATTGAATTTGCCAAATAAAAATAAGGTGAGCAAAATTTTCCCTGTGATTAGTGATGTTACTTTTAAGCCTAATCAGATCGTTTGTTTAGGATTTCAGGATAAGTGTCTTTACGGAGAAGTGATTCAGACTATTGAACAGCGTCAAACTTGCTGGGTGAGACCGATCTTAATGGTTCAACAAGAGGATCTTGTTTGGGATCTTCGTTCTAGCTCAGATTTAATTTTGCCTCTTTGTCTGTTTCGACCCTGTTTTGATACTGAGATCCTGCCTCTTTTCACGCAACTAAATCAATTGAATTCTCTTGCAAGCCGAGAATCGACCTGCTGCGATTTGAATTTATTTGTCCGAGAAGTATGGCGAATGAACCAAGATAAATTTTCTCTCTAATCTCTCTACTTGAGTAGTAACAGGCAATACAATACCCGAAAAAAAAGAAACTACCCATCGACAAAGTAGTTTCCCTAAACGCAAACGCATAAACATTATCATTCCCTTTTTAGTTCATTGAGTAATTCATAAAACAACATGCGAGTAGTTTTAAAAAGTATTCTAACCAGAGAGTCTTTACCCTTATTATTCTTGGATAATTCCTGATAGCGATCGCATAATTGCTTGCCAATTTCTCCTTTGATTTTGGCTCCATATTTCGACGGCGTAACCATACAAGTAGCCCAAACATAGAGATGTGAACGAGTTATTTTTGAACCGTGAAAGCTACGGCTTTTCTTGTCTCCAGACTGTTTGTAACTAAAACTCATTCCCATGAAAGCCTGAAATTTTCGTAGACTGCGATCTCGTTTTTGTAGCTTCCCCTTGGATTCCTCGTACTCAATCCAAGCTTTGTCGTTAACTAGAAATTTCTCAAAGGGATAACATTGATAAAGAAGCAAAGCTTTATTATCCAATCCAAAGCCAAATTTATCGAAAACTCGTAGGTATGACTCAAACTCTGGTAAGTTTAAGGCTTTTTCAAGGTAATCATAGCATTGAGTTATTCTTAGTTCGATTTCAACAATAGCTTTACAATGAGATCGCGTGTAGTCAGAAATCTCAATTCCCAGACCGTGAACTACTGATTGTTTGTATTGAGATTCATAGCGGTTAGCTTGATGAGAACCAGCAAGCCAGCCAACGATGGGAGTAAATCCCCGAAGGTCAGATATTTTCATACGATGCTTAACTATTTCAGGAAATTCATAGGCTAATCGCTGTCTGAGCTGTGTCACTAAACCAGTCCTCAGTTTCGCGAGCTGCTCTTTTTCTAGGAAAACCTCACGAACCCTTGTGATAATGGAATTTTGACCATAGTAATAATTGAGAAATCTCTTGTTCCCCTGTTCATCAATAAAACGCTCGTCAAAGTAAGTAGCAGCTAGACAAAGCGCATCTTCTTCATCCCGCTTGTTGGTGAATCCATAACTACCCCGTTGTTTGTCTAGATCAGAATGACCGACCCAATGAATCTTGATGCCATTCTTGTTAGCGACACTCACCCAAAAGTGAGAGTACCAATGTCCCGAAGGTTCTAAAACGATAGCTTCAGGTTTGAGTTCGAGAAACTTCTTTAAGCCCGTGGCATCTGTCGTTAATTTATAGAATTCTTTGTCCCGTCTCAGCTTTTTGTAAAGCTGTTGGATGTTCACAGGAAAACTATCGAGGCAACAGGCGATCGCCGATGCTCGACCAATATCTAAACCAATGATTCTCATGTATTATGGGAGTTAAGTTAATGTGGAAAGCTTGGGAGTCTTACGAATCTCCCGAAAGCCAGTCATGGCTTACTTCTCTCTTGAAGTAGTTTCCCAAGCTCTAAGTCCAAAATGAGTAACTTTTTTAGGCTTATGAAA
>NZ_ALVZ01000211.1 GCF_000332055.1 Xenococcus sp. PCC 7305
ATACTTTATGATGACAACTTTAGGATGACGGATAAATAATATTAAAGCTCTAAAAGGATAGGTTGCCCCCGCAACAGTCCCAAATCCACCTAAAACTTTTTTAATCATGCAAAAAGGCCAACATTATGAGACAGCAGCTTTAATTTTAACTAAATACTGTTAATTTCAAACCAATAGCAGCAAACGGGTTAGATAATTTTCCATTTTCCATTTTTAATTTTCAATTATTCTCAATCCATACTTATTGGATCAACATCTATCGTCATCGCAACTCCCTTTGGACAGAGACTTTTCAATTGATTTAAACTCGGTAAATCTGGCCTACTAACCTCAGGGAACTTCAACAAAATTTGCCAACGATAACGACGCGCCACCCGCATAATTGTCGCTGGAGCAGGCCCCAACAATTCCCAATCCTCGTCCAATAAATTCAAACATTCATCAGCTATATTTTCCGCACATATTCGAACTTCCTCTTCTTCTACCCCACTAAGTTTAATCACAATTAATTTACCGTAGGGGGGATAACTCAAAGCTGCTCTTTGTGCTAGTTCTCTTTGGCTAAAACTACTATAGTCATGACTTTTCACAGCTTGAATCACCGAATGCTCAGGCGAATAGGTTTGAATAATCACCTTTCCCGGTTTATCTCCTCTACCAGCTCTGCCTGCAACTTGAGTTAAAGTTTGAAAAGCTCTTTCGGCAGCGCGATAATCGGAACGATGTAATAAGCCATCGGCTGAGACCACTCCAACTAAAGTTACTCCTGCAATATCTAATCCTTTAGTTAGCATTTGGGTGCCCACAAGAATATCTTTTTCCTTATTAGTAAAACTAGCAATCAGATCCCTATGGGCATTCTTATTACGAGTCGTATCACTGTCAAAGCGAATAAAACTAAGATCGGGAAATAGCTTGGTCAGTTCTTGAGTTACTCTTTGGGTTCCGCTCCCAAAATGTTTGAGATAGGGAGAACTGCATTCAGGGCAGGCATCTGGTTGAACACTGGTGAAATTACAATAGTGACAGCGCAGTAGTTTGGCTGCGCCCTCATGGATGTAGTGATAGGAAAGGGAAACATCGCAATGGGGGCATTCAATAACATATCCACAACTACGACAGGAGACAAAAGTGCTATGTCCTCTCCTGGGAATAAATAAAATACCCTGTTGTTTTTTGGTTTGAATATCTGAGAGTGCTTTTTGTAGCGATTTACTAAATATTGAACGATTTCCCTGATTCAATTCCTCTCGCATGTCTACAATTTCTACAGGAGGCAGCGATCGCGAACCAATTCGTTCGGGCAAAGACAAATAATGAGCTGATTTTTCTGGTTTCTGACTTGTAACTAAACTTTCCAAAGAAGGAGTTGCTGAACCTAAAATCAAAGGGCAATCTGATAATTCGGCGCGCCAATTAGCTACAGTGCGGGCATGATAGGTGGGAATGGGACGATCTTGTTTAAAACTAGAATCATGTTCCTCATCTAAAATAATTAACCCCAGATTTGGTAAGGGAGCAAAAATTGCCGATCTCGTACCGATAACAACCTGCGGTTCCCCTTGAATTGTTTGTCGCCAAGTATCATATCTTTCCCCATCAGATAATTTACTGTGATAAACACAAACTTGTTCTCCAAAACGAGCACGAAAGCGATCTGTAAGTTGGGGAGTCAAACCAATTTCGGGAACTAAGACTAATGCTGATTGTCCTTGGGCAAGCATAGGCGCGATCGCTTGAAGATAAACTTCGGTTTTTCCTGAACCAGTCACCCCATGGAGTAATAACTGAGCATAGCCTGTTTGTTGATTAATGATGGCTAATGCTGATGCTTGATAAGAACTTAATTTTTTGGCCTGGTCTGCCTGCTGCGCAATTCCCTGTTCTTTTCTCAGGACTTCTCGCTCTGAAATAATAATGTAGCCTTTTTCCGCAATTTTCTTGAGAGTATTGGGCGAGGTGCCCGCAACTTTAGTTAATTCGCTGAGCCAAATTTCCCCGCCATGATTGCGGAGAATCTTTAACACTTCTGTTTGTCGGGAAGTTAGATCTTCCAAAAACTCTTTGGCTACTAAGGTGACAGCTTTTTGTAGTTTGGCTTGAACTCGACGAGGAGATTCGAGATAACTTTCGACCCAACCTCTTTTGATGAGTTCTCGAATGCCGCGATCTGCCCCATGAATCTGATTGCGAAGATAGTTAACACTATAGTGACCATCTTTTGATCTTTGCAATAACTCTAAAACTTGTTTGCCAATCACCGAGCAAAAAACTTCTGCTCCCGAAGGAAGTGATTGCGATTTTAAACGAATCCGTCTTTGCGATCGCCCAAGTAGTCCAGGCGGGAGGGCGACCCGAACCGCACTCATCAAATCACTTAGATAATAATCGGCTAATTTTTGTAGTAATTCCCAATAGTGATCGGGAAAGAAACCGGAGGTGATTACATCTTCTATCGGTCGAATTCTTTGGGGATCGACATCTTCTGGTATCTTGTCCACCAGGCGAATTGCAATGCCGCCCACCATTTGCATCCCAAAGGGCACACTAACAATATCTCCCGCTTTTACCACCATCGGTGCCTGAACACTGTAGGTATACAACCCTTGAATTCCCGGAAAATCAACTAGAACCTCAACCCATTGTTGCTGAAGAGAAGACATTAAATATTCTTGCTGGGGTTCGGCTACTAAAAAATTCGCTTTTGACTCTACCAAATCGGCATAAATGCGATCGCTATTCACAGAAGATTTTCCTTAATTTTATTGTTGTAATTCTATCATCACTAAAAACTAAGTATAAAAAGACACATCAGAAAAACTAGAATTTTCGTAGATCATTATCTTTTTGTAAATATTCTCACAAAAATAATGGGCATTTTTGCTAATCTGAAACTTACGAACTCTTTTATAACAATTTTTTGAATTTTCCATACAAAAGCAAATAATCTTTATATTTACTTAAGATTTAAAGGAATGTTTTTTACACTTCTTAATGTATGTTCATAAACAAACTGGTGCATTTCTAGGTAGGTCTTGTTCTTCCTTTACGAGACTTGTCCCTATCTATCTCAATGGGATGAGACAGAAAAATTGAGGGTAATATCCTCAAAATAGGGAAACTCTAATGGATGCAGATTCATTAAAGAACATTAATTAAATCAAGAAAAAATGGGAAAAAATCTCCTTCGGGAGACTACCGCTTAAATAATTAGATTTAACGGAAAAGCGATGATTTGCTCTTATCCGAACCTTTACTAAAAAATTTCGATAAATACAGAGGAAAAGAACATGACTGTAACTACGATTAATCAATCCGACAAGATTGCTCAAGACAGCAATTCCTCATCTTTTCAAGAAGCAGAAGAAGACTATACAAATTCAGATTTAAAAACAGTAGAAGTCGAGTTTTCCGAGGAAAATATTCAAGCAGCAAATCAAAGAAAAGCCGTTGGCAGAAAAAGTAGCTTAGAGGATAATGTAGGGGCATTTTTCAAAGAAATGGCTCGCTATCCTCTGCTAAATACTGATGAAGAGGTTGTCCTAGCCAATGAAGTAAAGTTGATGGTCGAAGCAGAAGCGATCCGTCAAGATTTGATCGAGCAACTTGACAGAAATCCCAGCAGGGAAGAATGGGCCCAAGCGATCGGCTTATCCTCAACGAGGGAACTCGAAAAATTTCTCTATCGGGGAAAAGTTGCTAAACGCAAAATGATTCGTTCCAATCTTCGTTTAGTAGTTTCGATCGCGAAACGTTATCTGAATCGGGGTGTTCCGTTTCTTGATTTAATCCAGGAAGGAGCGATCGGCTTAAATAGAGCAACAGAAAAATTTGACCCCAATAAAGGCTATAAGTTTTCTACCTATGCTTATTGGTGGATTCGCCAAGCGATTACCAGAACTATTGCCAACGATGCCCGCACCATTCGCTTGCCGATTCATATCGTCGAAAAACTCAATAAACTCAAAAAAGCCCAACGCAATCTCAAACAAAAATTACAACGCAATCCGAGTGAACAAGAATTAGCTGATGAGTTGAAAATACCGCCAGCTCAACTGCGTCAATTGCTCGAATTACGTCGCCAATCCCTCTCCCTCAATCATCGAGTTGGTAAAGCAGAAGACACAGAACTAGTAGATCTTCTAGAAGATGATGATCTTCAACTTCCAGAAGAAAAAATGAGTGAGGCGATGATGCGTCAGGAAATCACTGATGTGTTAGATGATGTTTTGACTCAAAGAGAAAAAGACGTTATCTCCTTGCGTTATGGACTATTTACTAGTCAGCCCTACACATTAGAAGAAGTTGGGGGTATGTTCAATATTTCCCGCGAAAGAGTCAGACAAATTCAAAGTAAAGCCATGAGAAAACTACGTCGCCCTCAGGTAGCCAGAAGATTAAAAGGTTGGCTTAACTAGAATATTGACGTTTGAGCTCTAGAAATTGGCAAACTCATCTCCGGAGCCTGCTCTCAAAGCAGGTTTTTTATTGATTTATTTTTTTTAGTCTTGACAGAAATATGTTACGCAGTTAGATTCTTTGGTCTCTTAATTGTCTTTTTTCATCAAGCCATCTTTGTAAAATAATTGCCGCAGCTTGACGGTCGATAAGCCCTTTATCATAAGTTGAAAAGCGCTTTTGAGACTTCAATTGATTTGTGGCTTCATGGGAAGTCAATCTTTCATCGACATATTCAATAGGTAGACCTAAGGCAGGGGAAATTTTCGCAGCAAACTTTTGTACTTGCCTGGCCTGAAATCCTAACTCGCCACTCATCGAATAGGGCAAACCAATTACTAATATTGTGACTTCCCTTTCTTTGATAATCTCTTGTAGTTGCCTGATATCTTCGACCCAAGAACTACGATTAATCGTAGTGATTCCTGTGGCAATTAATCCAGTGCCATCACAACCGGCTACGCCAACCCTTTTTTTGCCAACATCTAATCCCAACGCAGATATTTTTTCTTTCATTGTTATGCCCTAAAATGCTACTCCTTGGCAACGAGTTTCTGGCGACTGTAATTAACAATCACTGGCAGAGTAAATAAAGCAATTATTATCAAAAATATCAAAATTCCTGCTTGGGTGATCCAACCAATAATTTGTTCTAAAGAAACAATTTGTCCCAAAAAATAAGACAAACTCACAATGATAAGAGCCCAAATTGTTGCTCCACCAAAGTTATAGATCAAAAACTTTCTATAGGGCATATTAGTGATTCCCGCCAGCGGGCCTGCAAAAATTCGCAGTAAAGTGACAAAGCGACCCCAAAATACGGCTTGCGCTGCATTTTTGCTGTATTTGTCCCTGGCCAACTCTAATTTGTCCTCAGGAATGCGAAAAACCTTGCTAATTTGAATTAAAAACTGCCAACCGCCAATTTTGCCAATCCAGTAGCCAAAATTGTCTCCAATGACAGCACCAGCGATCGCACTCAGCAAAACGCCCCAAAAACTTAACTCCCTACTTCCGGCGAGAAAGCCACCCACAATGGTGATTGTTTCCCCTGGGATGGGAATCCCCGTATTTTCTAACGCGATCCCGATAAATACTGCCCAATAGCCATATTGGCGGGCGATTTCTTGAGTATTCTCTAACGATAGTAATTCTAGGCTCATTCACAACCTTTACAAAGGTTTACTTCATATCATCTTGACGTGGATCAGGCATGAGTGTCAACTTAATCTAACTTTTAGATAAATACTAAAGGCTTATCTTTCAATGGCGCAAAAGCGATCGCATCAAAACAGTACAAACTGGCAGGTCGTCCTGCTCCACGAGAGACTTTGACTCCTGTGTCAGATAAAAAACCCAACTTTAAAAGTCGCGAGCGAAAGTTAGAGTAATCAGAAAAGTTTTCCCCCAAGATAGTGCAATAAAGTTGATAAATATCGTTGAGAGTAAATCTTTCTGGCAGCACCTCAAATGCAATGGGGCTATATTCCAATTTATTCCGCAAACGACGTGAACCATATTCCAAAATCTGATTGTGATCGAAGGCTAACTGAGGTACTTCTTGAACTTGATACCAAGCAAGATTATTTTCTTTTTGAGCGATAATTTGGGCTTCCTCGTACCGAACAAGAGCAAAGTAACTTACGGATAAATATCGCACGCCAAAACTTTCCGGTGCTTCTCTGGGATCTCTGCCTGGATTGCCAAAAGTATATAACTGCTCTAAATATAAGTTATTAACCTGAATTTTTTCCGCTAAAGTTCGATAAGCCGCCTCTTGCAGGGATTCTCCATGACGAACTAAGGTTCCAGGTAAACTCCAACAATCATTAAAAGGCTCTTGTTTTCTTTTGCGCAATAGCACTAATAGTCGATTACATTGGGTGTCAACAGAAAAAACAACATTGTCTACTCCAACTTTAAAATCTGCCAGAAAATCTTGTTTAAGCGCTGAATTTTGGAGATTTGTTGGTGAGTTTGATTTCATTAATTGAATTGGATAAATATTGCTTGCTCTAACAGATATCTGCTTCTAGCTCTTGAAACAAAAATTCTGAATTATGTTGATACAGATTTCGTTGCTTAATATACAATGCCACTGCTGGGGTCAATACTGTAGAGTCTCCTTGCACACGATAAGCAGAAGACGATGCTTTGAGAGAATCTAGAGCCGCAATCTTAAAGTTTCCTCCCAAATTTTTTAGGTTCTCTAAATCGGACTGCTCAATCCGATATCCTGGCCTGGGAACTATCAGAATTTTAACCTGTGCTAGTAATTCTTTAATGTGATACCAGCTACTTATTTGCACGAGCAAATCCGCTCCAATAACAAAGGTAAATTCGGCATTTTGCCAAATATCGCGGGCTTTTTGGATGGTAATTAAACTACGGCGATCGCTTAATTCTGGAAATAAATTAATCTTGTCCTGGGCAGAATCAATTTCTTCAATCGCTAACTGCAACATTTGGCTACGATTTTCTAAACTTGCTTGATGTTCCTTAAAAGGATTATCCGACGCCCAGACAATAACAGTATCGTAATGTTCCGCCAACCAGCCCAGTATTTTTTGATGTCCTGCCGTCGGGGGATCGGCACTAGTGCCAAATAATGCGATTTTTTTCACCATATGAATTGCGGCTGAGTAGAACAACTATATTTATAGTAAAATTTACCATAAATATTTTTCAAGGACATAACATACACTGTACCAAAGCTAGCAAATTAACCTAAAAACAGCTTAATGAACAAATCTTTACCAAAAGTTATTTTTTTTGATGCGGTGGGGACTCTTTTTGGCATCAAAGGCGGTGTTGGGGAAATTTACGCCGCGATCGCACTGAATCATGGTGTGAGCGTGGCAGCTGAGGAAATAGATCGCGCTTTTCGACAGAGTTTTGCCGCGGCAGAGCCTTTGGCCTTTAAGCATAAATCACCCAAAACAATCACCGAACAAGAATTTTACTGGTGGAAAAAAGTTGTAATCGCCACTTTTGTAGAAGCAAAAGCTCTAAATAATTTTACTGATTTCGATCTGTTCTTTGAGGAACTATATGTATATTTTTCTACGGAAAAACCCTGGTTTATTTATCCTGAAGTGATTAATGTATTAAATAATTGGCAACAAAAACAAGTTCCTTTGGGGATTATCTCCAATTTTGATACTCGTATCTACAACCTGTTGAAATTACTGGAGCTAGAACATTATTTTGACAGTATTACTATATCTTCAGAAGTAGGAGCTGCCAAACCAGAACCCAAAATCTTCAACACAGCTCTAGCAAGCTATAGTTGCCAACCCGAACAGGCTTGGTATATTGGTGATAGTTTCACCGAAGATTATCAGGGTGCTAAACAAATAGGGATGCAGGCTTTTTGGCTGAGAAGGGGACAAAATTTAAATCTCAGTAAAAACCAACTACCGACTTTGAATAGTCTGGGATAAACTTGTGTTGACATATATGTTTTTGATATAAGTAATTGATATTGGGGGGATTTAGCTTTGGATACAGCGAGTCAGCAGCGAATTTTAGGCTATTTCATAGAAGAAGCAAAAGAGCATTTGCAAACTTTGGAACAAGGAATATTAAACCTATCTACATCTGCTCAAGATGCTGAGATGGTTAATGAAATGTTTCGAGCTGCTCATTCTGTTAAGGGTGGTGCTGCAATGTTGGGTTATTCCAGCATTCAAAAAACAGCCCATCGGCTAGAGGACTCTTTTAAAATTCTTAAAGATAATTCTATTAACGTTGATCAAAAATTAGAATCTTTATTTCTTGCTGGATGCGATCATCTTCAAGATTTAATTGATCGCCTAGAAAGTTCTCCTGATTTTAGTGATGCCGATGCGATCGAAACTTTAGAAAAAGCCGAGTCTAATTTTTCTGTTTTGCAAAGTTATCTCGAATGCTTACTTTCAGAGGGTGCTTCCGAGAACTCACCGGCAACTGTCAATATTGCCGAGGAAGTAACCGCAATTCTCAAGCAAATGTTGCAGTTATTTAAACAAGCCGATAGTCCGGCTAATCGTCAGGAATTACAAAAACTTGCTCAAAGTTTGGGGACCATAGCTCCTGAGCAAGCTACTTGGCAAAAGTTTATCGCGATCGCAACCAAAGCAATTAGTAATCGGAAATATCCTTTTAAAACTATTGCGCAAATAGTCATCAGGGACATCAAGCAAGCTGGAGACAACTTAGACCAAGGGAAAATAAATGCCATTGTTCCGAGTAAAAACTTACAACAGCTTGCGGCAACTGCTCCTGCGAGCAATGAAACTGCTGCTCCAGTTGCAGCCCAACAAATCCCTCAGATTCCGATTCCTAAAGAGCCTGTCGCTGCGGCAAATATGCTGAAAAAAGTTTTCAATAGCGCTGAATTATCGCAAATCATTAAAATTCTCTCTAGTTGAGATACATCTTTATTCGACAGATACCTAGCTATTAATTGGTTATAACTAATTGGTTATAACATTCAAATAAGGCACGACTTTCTAAATCATGTGATTTTTAACTAAGTTTTATCAAACTAGCGTTATCAATGGTAACAATGGCTAATATATGAAATAATAAACCCTTATATTTTAAAGTTGGAAATGATAATTTAAGGGTTACTATGTTTCAACTAGGAAAACTTATTACCGAAGCAAACATGATCGTTATAGTTGTGCTTCGTTTTTTATTGGCTTGCTCAGTTATTGGCATTTTTGTTTGGAGTTTTTTGCGGACAGTGATTAGTGGAGTAATTGCTGCCAAGAAAATGCATCAAATCCCTTGCTCAACATGTAATTTTTTTACTAATGACCACCGTTTAAAATGTACTGCCCACCCTTATATTGCCAATACGGAAGAGGCAATTCAATGCCTTGATTATCAATCTCACTAAACTCTCACTTAGGCGAATTATCGGATATGGTGTAGATTGATTAAAAACAATCAAGAGTTAATGAGTGGTTTGGAAAACACGATCGCGGCAGATACCCTAATCGATATCTTACAATATCGGGCAAGCTCACAACCCGACCAGACTATATATACTTTTTTAGTGGACGGAGAAACCGAGGAAATAACTTTAACTTATAAACAGTTAAACCAAAAAGCAAAAGCTATTGCTGCCGGTCTCCAATCTCTGGGCGCTCCTCAAGAAAGGATTTTATTGCTTTATCCCCCTGGTCTAGGCTTTATAGAGGCTTTTTTCGGTTGTTTATACGCTGGTGCGATCGCAATACCAGCCTATCCACCTCGTCCAAATCGCTCTATTACGAGAATTCAAAGTATCATTAAAGACGCGCAACCGACCTTAGCTTTAACTACCAATTCAATTCTCAATGGATTACAAAGAAGAGTCGAGCAAGCACCAGAGCTCAAAACTCTACGCTGGTTGGCAACAGACGATTTAGAACCACACCATGCTGCTAAATGGCAAAAAACTCCCCTTTCGGTAGATGATATAGCTTTTTTGCAGTACACCTCTGGTTCGACCGCTGAGCCTAAAGGTGTCAAAATTGCCCATCACAATTTGTTGCATAATCTCCAAGCAATTCACCAATGTTTTCAACATACAACCCAAAGCCAAGGGGTAATTTGGCTACCGCCCTATCATGATATGGGATTAATTGGCGGCGTCTTGCAGCCTCTTTTTGGAGATTTTCCCGTAGTTTTGATGTCTCCTTTGATCTTTTTGCAGAATCCTTTGCGTTGGTTGAAGGCAATCTCTCGCTATCGGGGAACTACTAGCGGAGGCCCTAATTTTGCCTATGACCTTTGTGTCCGAAAATTTCAACCTGAGCTTGACCTGGATTTGGATCTCAGCAGTTGGGATTTAGCATTTAATGGTGCCGAACCAATTAATTATGCAAGTTTAGAAAAATTCGCCACTACTTTCCGTCCCTACGGTTTTCGGCCTGAGGCTTTTTATCCTTGTTATGGAATGGCCGAAGCAACGTTAATTATTTCTGGTGGTAATAAAAAGTCCCTTGCTACGACAAAGACTATTAGCAGTAAAGAATTAGAGCAGAATTTGGTAGTTGAGGCTTTCCCTACTGATGAAGATTCTCGAACTCTAGTAAGTTGTGGTCATAGTTTAGCGGATCAGCAAGTTGCGATCGTCGATCCCCAATCCTTAACTTCTTGTCCCTCAGGAAAAATTGGGGAAATTTGGGTTACAGGGCCCAGTATCGCTGAGGGTTATTGGAGCAACTCAGAAATAACCAATAATACTTTTGAAGCTCAACTTCCGGAAATACAAGATTTGCGTTTTTTGCGAACTGGCGATTTAGGTTTTATTGATCAAGGAGAATTATTTGTTACGGGTCGTCTCAAGGATGTGATTATTATCAAAGGTCGCAATCATTATCCCCAGGATATTGAGAGAACTGTCGAAGCTTGCAATCAGTTTATTCGACCTAGTTCTGTTGCTAGTTTTGCGATCGCAGAAAACGAAGAAGATCAATTGGTTGTCTTGGCAGAAGTAGATCGTCATTATTGGCATGGACAAAGAAATTCTGACCAATCTCCAGAAGAAAAGGCAGCAGCTAAAGCCGAAAAGGTTCAACAATTGGTTCAAATAATTCGTAGTGCCATTTCAAAACATCATGACCTACAAACCCATAGTGTTTTAATTTTGAAATCTGGTGCTATTCCCAAAACCTCTAGTGGCAAAATCCAACGCCATATTTGTCGCGATCGCTTTTTGAGAAATGAATTTTGAACGAAGGCAGAGGACAGCGGTGAGACCCTGCGCCGAACCTCTCTAAATATCTCCTGAAAGGAGAGACTATATTGTTCCCCTTCCTGTAGGAAGGGGTTAGGGGTAGGTGGCGCAAGGGAATGTCTACCAAGAGAGAGGGCAGAGAGTAGAAGGCAGAAGTTCAATGCTTAATTGGTAATCGAACTTGGAAATTGGTATGCCCTGGGACAGATTCAAAGCGAATATTTCCCTTATGCTCTTGGACAACGATGCGACGAGCAATATCTAAACCTAAACCAGTGCCCTTGCCGACTTCTTTACTGGTAAAAAAAGGTTCAAAAATTCGAGGTTGCAGTTCGCTCGCAATTCCTGAGCCATTATCGATAATTTCGACCAGCACACAGTTATTTTCTAGACAAGTACGAATTGTGAGCTCTCCTTTACCATTCATGCCATCGATGGCATTATCAATAAGATTAGTCCATACCTGATTTAGTTTGCTGCCGTAGGCGACAATTTTAGGAATATCTCCACTGTATTTTTTATGGACATTGATGCCATATTTAATTTTGTGATGCAACATCTTGAGAGTATTATTGATGCCTTCATGTAAATCTACTTTCTGGGACGGAGCACGATCCATATAGGAGTAGTTTTTAATTGCTGTTACCAAGTCGGAAATCCGAGACGTACTTTGTTCCACTTCGCCAACTAGACCATTCATCGTTAAAGTAGCTTCGAGCCAAATTAAGGCTTCACTAAAAGCCTCACTGACCATTGATTGAGCTAGCTTTTCCAGGCAAGAGCTATCGATGCCACCGCTTACTAAACTAGGGACAATTTCCCAAGCGTTCTGAATATCTTTTTCCTCCAACCAATCGATTAATTCATCTTCGCGATCGCTCTGTTCTAGAGGGGAAATTTGTGACCCTTGGCTGATGTGGGTTAATGCTGTTTGTTGCAAATTTTTGAGTATTTGACGATGCTCAGCAGAAAAATTTTTACCTCGGAGGTTAAGCATTTGTGATTGCAGATTCGCGATCGCGGAATTGAGTTGCTGAGCAGCTCTCCGCCCCGCAGCAGCAGGATTATTAAGCTCATGAGCCAATCCCGCCGATAATTTACCTAATGCGGCTAATTTCTCTTGTTGGCGTAGTCTTACTTCCAATTCTTTAGAACGCTCTGCCAAAGCAGGCACAAATAAATCAATACTATCGGGACAATTTTTTAGTAAATTTTTAAAATCATCAAATTTAATCACACGGGAAGTGTTAATACTGCTTGCTGTTGCAGTACAAATTCCCCCCGTCAGCATCGATAAATCCCCAGTAAATTCGCCTCGACGATGAATTGTTATGACTAATTCTTCTATGCCTAATTGTTTCGTAATTTTAATTTCCCCATCTAGCACAACGTAAAAGCTATCAGCAGGTTCTCCCTCTTGGAACAGTATTTCCCCTGGTTTTAGATGCAAAATTAAACCACAAGTAGTAAGTTTTTCAAGATTTTCTTCGGCCAGGGTGGGGAATAAAATCGATTCGGATTTGGTAGCGCTCATGAAGATTGATTAGGGAATAGGGAACAGGGAACGGGAAACAGGAAGGAGAAGAGATTTATATCGGGTTGGATGAGTGATGCTCAGTTTATAAGTATTTTACTTAGCCATTCTAAAAGAATTTTATTAAAGAGCTCTGGGGATTCATCATGGGGGCAATGACCCATCTTATCTAATTCAATTAATTCAATTTTGTCATTCAAACCGGCGAAAAAAGAAGCCAAATTAGAAGGCACCATCCTATCTTGAAGACCCCAAATCAAAAGCATGGGAATGGTCAATTCTGGTAAAACTTGTTTTGCCCCCAGAGAAAAATTTGCTTTTCTCACCCCTTGAGATAAATTATATAGAGTTCTATCTGCATCTTTATCATAGGCAGGAGCTGACAAAATTTGGACAAGTTCATCATTAACCGCATTATTATCCTCATAGGCCACTTTAGCCCAACGACTGATAATAGATGGTTGACGAAGTATTTTTAATAAAATTTTGATTAATAAAGGAGAAGCGATTAAATTTTCTAGGGAAGTTACCAAAGGTTGAATAGCCGAGGGAATCATCTCTTGTCGGATGGACACATCTGGGAGACTTAACATTACGATCGCCTTAACCATCTCTGGATAAATCGCCGCAATGTTCATACAAACTAAAGAACCAATAGAGTTTCCCACGAGCACTACTGGCTCTCCAATAAAAGCTTCCCAGAAATCATGTACTTGCTCTACCCAAAGCTTGACTGTGTATTCAGTGTCTGCTTTCCGAGATGCCCCAAATCCCAATAGATCGAGAGCGTAAACAGGATATTCTTGTCCTAGTACTGGGATATTGTGCCGCCAATGCTCAATTGAAGCACCAAAACCGTGAATTAAGATCAAAGGAGTTTGCTTAGCTTCTAAAGAAATCGTCTGTGTGGGGAAATAACTATAACGAGTTTGCCAACCACGCCAAATCCAGTCTCGTTGGTTCCCAATCCTCTCTTGCCAAGATCTCTGACCCATTAAAATTTCTTACTTCAAAAATATTTACAATAATCAATGGAACTCCCCGAATTCCATCTATTCCTCTTCATAGCTAGATTGATGATCGAATATTAGATAAGTTAAATTTAAAACTATAGCTATTTTAACGATCTTTACCCTGACAAGATAGGTAAAATAGCAAGTAAGTGAAAGTTATTTAGCCATCTTTATAGTTTTACCAAATTACATTTTAGTTACAAAAAAACGCCTGTGAGAGATAAAAGACGCACCAATAATAGCGATCTAACCAAAACAAACGGACAAATCCGCTTTCCTAATATCAGAGTTATCGACTCTGAGGGGAATCCATTGGGAATTATTACCCCCAAAGAAGCTATGGCTATAGCCTTAGAGAAAAATTTGGATCTCGTGCTAGTGAGCGAAACTGCCAAACCCCCTGTTTGCAAAATCATGGACTATGGCAAGTATAAATACGAGAGGGACAAAAAGTTAAAAGAGGCCAAGAAAAAGCAGCATAATGCCGATGTAAAAGAAGTTAAAATGCGCTATAAGATTGAAGAGCATGATTATCAGGTGCGTGTCAAAAATGCTCAACGTTTCCTCCAGTCGGGAGACAAGGTAAAGGCAACGATTAGTTTCCGTGGTCGGGAAATTCAACATTCCAATCTCGCCATGGATCTTCTCAAAAGGATGGCTGCGGACTTGGAAGATTTTGGTGAAGTGCAGCAAAGACCGAAGAGAGAAGGCCGCAATATCATGATGATGATCTCACCTAAGAAATAGAGGTGTTGGGTATTAGGTTTTAGGTATTAGGTTTTAGCTACTAAAGTTACTTGCTATTGCCCATTACCCATTACCCATTACCCATTAAATTATTTCTGATTAGCCTTGGTGTCTTGAACTGCGCCCCAAAAGGACACAACAGTCAAAGGAATGCTGGCAGCAAGAATAATTTCTGTCGTGAGGCTGCCTAGTTCGGGGTGGCCTGAGGATAGTTCGAATATTGAGCCAACTGCTGCGATCGCAGTAATGCAACAAAAAGCCAACAAAACTCCACTTTTGGCGGTTATAGGGGTCATGTTATTAAATCTCCTTAAAATTAATTTCTAAATTTTTATCCTTCCCTTGACGATTGTCTCATTTAACATGCTTAACCGCATTCACCGCAAAGCCCTGTTTTTTGAGCTCTTCGTTTAAGGCGATCTCATTTTCTACGCGATCGACAAACATTACACCATTAAGATGATCCATTTCATGTTGGATAACGCGAGCCAACAAATCCTTGGCCTGGATTTTGCGAGGTTTGCCATTTTCGTCTTTAAAGGACACTTCGATCGCCTCAGGACGAGTTACATCCAGATACACTCCAGGGATACTTAAGCAACCCTCCTCAGCACTGCAAATTTGCTTGCTAGAGCGAGTGATTTTCGGGTTAATCAAAACCAAAGGGGGACTGTCTGGTTTATCTAGTTCACAGTCCACAACAATTAACTGTTTATTTACTCCTACTTGCGGCGCAGCTAAACCAATGCCGTCTTGGCTGTACATAGTTTGCAGCATTTCCTTGGCCAGCTTTCTGATATTGTCATCAATCTTCGCCACCCGTTTAGCTGGTTGGCGCAGAACGCGATCGCCTAAATAATGAAGTTCTAGCGGCGGCTGTTTTAACTTTTTCTTTTCTACTGCAATTGCCGGATTCATATAGTTAACGAGGTCAAATAATTATCTAGTTTTATCTTCTCATCCTAACAATTAGCATAGCATTACCAGTTATCAGTCATAAGCTATACAGTCATCAGTTTGCGCGTAATCTTCTCAAAACATCTTGTAACAATCAATCAATGACCTTGTTTCTTCCTTGGCGTCTTGGCGTCTTGGCGCGATATTTTCAATTCATCAATTACCCGCAAGTTTTTGCCTAAATTCCATCGCCTTTTTGACATCGGGAATTTGTTGCGCCAAAGCCTCCATCAATTCATGATTAGAAGATGGTTGCTGCTCCAAAATCTCCTCGACAATTAAACCCGCCATGGGCCCAATACAATAGGCCAGTTCCTGTTCGCAACGCTTAATAAAATCAAGATCAATTCTGTTGACAGAAGATGGGCGAGAAATCTGGGAAGTGTATCTTGGGGGAGCACTACTTTGCAACGGCTGGGGATTCTGCGCTCTAGCAACAGGTTGAGACGTTCTCGCACGATTATCATCGCTGACAATCATAGTTTCCTGCATAGTCTCGGTGGTATTCTCCACTTCTCTCACATTCGATTTTGGTTGCGGGCTTGGTTGAGAATTCCCTGGGTTGACCACAGAAGGAGATGTAGATGCAACTGAATGGGGAACAATCACTGTGTCATCATCTTCTTCTTCGGTGAGAACAGGTTTCACGAAGTCGGGTTGATAGGGAACGGTTTTGGCTAACGAAGGATATTGATTTACAGGATAATTGTATTGAATATGTTCTAGAGTTTCCTGCGCCGATTGATATCTTTCTAACGGCCGCTCAGCAGTCATTTGACCAAGTACCGTCGTTAATTGAGGACTGACCTCGATGAATTTATGCCATTGCCATTCCAACGAATATTGATCTAATAAAGCCGTGGGCTCTTTTCCTGTCAGCATCACCAAGGCAGTCACTCCCAAAGCATAGATATCACTGCTGGGAGAGCAACGACCCATACTAATCTGTTCACGAGGAGCATACCCAATTTTGCCGACAAAAGACATTTTTCCTACATAGGAATGACCTTGGGCCCCTGCTTGACCATATTCAGAAGGAGGTGTGTTGGTTAATTTCCCCACCCCAAAATCTATTAAGACAGGCAGATCCTTACCATCGGGTTGCATAATATTATCAGGGGAAATATCACGATGGATAATCCCCAGATTGTGAATGTATTCGAGAATTGGTAATAAATTCATCAACCATTTAACGATCTCCATCTCGCCAAATGCCATTTGCTGGCGCTGGCGTTCTTGAAGTAGAGCAGAATAGGTTTTGCCACTAACAAATTCTTGGACTAAGAATAATCGCCCATGCCCTTCAAAGCAAGCCAAGAATTTGGGTATTTGTGGGTGTCTAATATGGTGCAGTATTTTTGCTTCCCTTTTAAATAAATCTCTCGACTTCTCTAGTTCGTATTTTCCCGAACCTAAAGGAGCAAATTCCTTGAGAACACAAGCTTCATTGAAACGATGGGTGTCGAAAGCAAGATATGTTCGACCTAAACCGCCCTGTCCGAGAACCTTTTGAATCAAATAGCGATTATTGATTATGGTTCCAAAGGGGATTTGTTCTTGATTAACTAGATAACTTGATTCTGACATGAAACTTTAACTCCCATCGCGCAACTTGAAAATTCTTCTTTCTGTTAAAAATTTACCCAACTTTATACTAATTACGAATAACAGTGCTTTATTATGTTTTGGATTATATATGTAATGATTTTATTAAAACTCTAGTAATGTTGCCAATACGCCATAATAATAATTAATGTGAGCAATACAGGTTAAGAAAAACCGGGCTTAGAATTTGCTGTTTTGAAAATTTTTACTACACGCGATCGCTATGGCAACAGTTGATACTCAAACCACCACCATTATGGATGTACAAAAAAAAGGGTTACCCGTTACTATCATCACGGGGTTCTTAGGTAGCGGCAAAACAACACTCCTCAACCATATTTTGACCAACCAAGAAGGGCTTAAAACTGCTGTGCTTGTTAATGAGTTCGGAGAAATTGGCATAGATAATGAATTGATCGTTGCTACTGATGACAATATGGTAGAGCTCAACAATGGTTGTGTCTGCTGTACCATCAACGAGGATTTGGTAAATGCAGTCTATAAGATTCTCGAACGGGAAGATAAAATTGATTATTTGGTCGTAGAAACCACAGGAATTGCCGATCCTCTGCCGATCGCCTTAACATTCTTGGGCACTGAGCTACGAGATATGACTCGTCTCGATTCTATTGTCACCATGGTAGATTGCGAGAACTACAGTCTTGATTTATTTAATTCCGAAGCGGCTCATAGTCAGATTCAATATGGGGATGTGATTATTCTCAATAAGACTGATTTGGTAGATGAGGCGGATGTCGATTCCTTAGAAATTAGAATCAGAGATTTTAAGAAAGATGCCAGAATTTTACGCACAGCAAAATCTCAAGTTGCCTTGCCTCTAATCTTGAGTGTCGGCCTGTTCGAGTCTGACAAATATTTCGGTGATACCGAATCAGAGCATGATCACGATCATGACCATCATGACGAGCACGAACATCATGACCACGCAAACCATGCTCACGAGCATCATGACCATGAACATCACGACCGCGAGCATCATGATCATGAGCACCATCATCACCATTCTAATCACTTGGAAAATGACGGTTTCACATCGGTTTCGATCCAAAGTGATAAGCCGTTAAATATTAGGAAATTTCAATATTTTCTGGATAATCAACTTCCAGGCAATGTTTTTCGTGCCAAGGGAATTCTTTGGTTCAATGAAAGCCCCAAACGCCATATTTTTCATCTCAGCGGCAAAAGATTTAGTATCGAAGATGAAGAGTGGCAAGGCAGCCAAAAGAAAAATCAGCTAGTATTAATTGGTCAAAATCTCGATCATGACAAACTGCGAGAACAAATTGAGAATTGTTTTACTCTTCCAAGCACTAGTGGTAGCAAAGGATTTGGAAATAAGTAGGATGATTGTCGATGAATTACTGATAACTGATAACTGATAACTGTTTACTGATAACTGTTTACTGATATATGCGTGTTGTTCTTCAAAGAGTTCAATCTTCTGCTGTGGCAATTGAGGGAAAAGTTGTTAGTAAAATCGGACGAGGACTAAATCTTCTGGTTGGAATAGCTCCCACCGATACAGATGCCGAACTTGAATGGATGAGCCGTAAATGTTTGGATTTGCGACTATTTCCTGGAGAGAATAACGCTGGTCGCTGGGAGAAATCTGTCAGAGATATTCAAGGCGAAATTTTAGTGGTGAGCCAGTTTACTTTGTATGGAGATTGCCGGAAAGGTCGTCGTCCTTCCTTTAGTAATTCGGCATCACCTGAGATTGCCGAGAAAATCTATGATCGCTTTGTCGAAAAATTACGACAAAGTGGATTGTACGTTGCTACTGGTCAATTCGGTACCATGATGGATGTAGCGATCGCAAATGATGGTCCAGTCACTCTGATCTTAGAGCGTTGATTATTGCTTACAGTATCTCCGCCAAACTCTTATATTAGTTCAACGGAGATATTTGATAATTTATTAAGACTAGAGAGTTAATTCTGAGTCTGTAGGAATGATGTCACCAAGTCTATTGATTACTTCATCTCCGATAGAGATATCGTCTAAATTTCTATCGTCAACTCCATTGTCTAGAATTATCTCAAGACCATCATCCAAGATATCATCGTCTGGAATAACCTCAACAATGCCATCATCTAGGATGTCATCACCGACACTAAAAGATAAACTATAGAAACCAGAACTATCTCCAATACCGCTGCCAATAACATTGGGATTGTAACCTATATTACCAGAGCTACTAACGCCAAAGTAGTAATCACCATCTATGGGGGCAACAAATTGGACAAAGGGATCATCCTCCTCTATTATCTCATCTTCAATCTCAAAAATGTTATTATCACTTTGAGCAAGGACAACGCCATTGACATCAAATACGGTCAAAACAGCATCGAGGGGAGAGCCAATAATCTCGGCATTAACATCGGCAAATATGTTGTCTCCAGCCGCCAGTGTCACCTCAAATAAATCCACATCGTTACCTGGAAACAAAGAAATTGCATTATCTCCAATTTCACCAGAAACTACTACGGGCTCTTCACTATTAAGCTCAATTGGGTTGGCAAAGCTGATAACATCATTGGGTTCAGCCGCATTATCATCGGCAAAAGATGTGTCAACAGTAAGTACTAAACTATAAGCACCAACACTTTCTCCGGTACCACTTCCGGCAATATTTGGATCATAGCTTAGGTTGCCCGCACCACTGACGCCAACGTAGTAAATTCCAGCTTGAGTAGCCGTAAATTGCTGAAATGGATCGTCTTCAGTCACTAGTTCATCATCAACATTAAACAAATTATCTTCGTTTTGAACGAGCAAATTACCATCGACATCAAAGATTGTTATTACAGAATCGAGGGTAGAACCATTTATTGCCGCATTGATATCCGCGAATAAAGTTTCTCCAGGATTAAGTTCAATCCCAAACAAATCCACATCATTTGCAGGAGCAAAAGTATCTCCAATTTCGCCAGAGATCACTTCGACAGATGAATCATCAATCTCAATGAAGTTTGCTAACAAGATAGAATCATTGGGCTCTATTTCAAACATTTAAGTTATCCTTGATTATTAAATTTGCAAGTGAATTAGGTAATTATACTGTTATCCTATTATGGAGAAGGTAAAAAAATAGTTAACAGTCCAGTGCCGCTCCGCGGAAGTCAAAAGCGCCGAGACCCCACGTCGCCGAAAGCGGTCGGCAAGAAAGAAAGTCAAAAGTCACAATTCTCAATGATTCTAATCAACCTCTCAATGGTTTTTGATAAGCCCACAGGAATATCTAACTATGCTTTAAATATTGCTCAACATTTATCTTCTCTTGACCCTGTTTTACTGACGGCACAAAATCAGGAAGGTTTTTCTTGTTACCCAATTCCTAGTAACATGACTCCAGCTGAAGGGAGCAAAGGACATTTTCGTCGTTTGCTATGGACTCAATGGCAACTTCCTCAGATATCTCAACGGCTGAGCGCTAATTTAATTTATTCTCCAATTCCCGAAGCGCCATTATATAGCAGTGCTCGATACGTGGTAATGTGTCATGATCTGATTCCTCTAAGGTTTCCAAGTTTATTTTCTCCCCTTACTAATTATTTTCGTTATGTTGTTCCTTCTGTTTTAAAACAAGCAGAACATGTCATTTGTAATTCAGAAGCCACAGCAAAGGATATCCATGATTTTTATGGAATTCCTATTAATAAAATTACACCAATACTTTTAGCTTTTGATGTTAATCATTTTTATCCTTGGAAAAAAACAACTAATAAACAACCTTATTTTTTGTATTTAGGTCGTCATGATCCTTACAAAAATATTCAGGGCTTGATTGCTGCTTTTGCGGCTCTAAAATGTAAGCAAGACTATCAGTTATGGATTGCTGGTTCAGCTGATCCAAGATTCACCCCCCAACTTCAACAGCAAGTACGAGAATTAAATATTCAAGAACAGGTAAGATTTATTAATTACGTTGCCTATGAAGATTTACCGGTAATCATGAGTAATGCGATCGCGTTGGTATTTCCGACGTTTTGGGAGGGCTTTGGTTTGCCAGCCTTGGAAGCGATGGCCTGTGGAACTCCTGTGATTACTTCCAATTTAGCTTCTTTGCCCGAGGTAGTTGGAGATGCGGGTATTTTAATTAATCCTTATAATCAAGGAGAGATTACCAATGCGATGTCAGAAGTTGCGGGAGATCGGGAGATGCGATCGCAGTTAAGTAATCTTAGTTTAGAACGGGCAAAATTATTTAGTTGGAAAAAAACGGGAGAAGCAACTCAAGAAGTTTTAAAACGGTTTCTTTAAGGCCGCTTTCATTTAAAGCCAGTTCCCAACCAATACATAAGGAGCCCAATAAAAAGGATGTTGATAATGAGAATTGTTCAATAAAGCTATCTGAGCATCCCGGATGGCTTGGGATTTTTCTTTGTGATTAATAACCAATTCCTCGTAAAACTGACTCATTAATTTGGCCGTTGCCTCATCATTAACTGACCATAAAGTTGCGATTGTACTCTTAGCACCTGCTCTGACGGCCATCCCGGCTAAGCCCAAGGCGGCCCATTTATCTCCAGCCGCAGTTTCACAAGCACTCAAGACGAGTAGCTCAATCGCCTTTTTGTCAGACAAAGTTCGCGAGTGGAAAATCAGATTTAGTTGATTTATTTGAATTCGATTATCCCAGGCCAATAGGAAAGTATCTTCTAAAGAAGAACTAAATTGACCATGAGTGGCAATATGAACGATAGGATAGTCAGAAATTTGAATTTCCTCTTGGAAAGAATTGGTGGTGAATTTCTCATCAATTAAAGCTATGCTCTCAATTAGATTTTGAATTTCTGTCAACTCCAAATCAACAAAATTTAAAGCAGGAAACCCTGATCTTTCTTGGGTTATCCCCAAGGCTAAAGTGCTAAGTTCTACCTCTTTCAGGGGTCGCGGGCTTAATAGTTGTAATCCAGGGTTGAGAGCAACATTATAATCTTCGATGAGATAATGTTCCCCATCATATACAACTCCCAAGGGAATATTCCGCAAAACACCATCAGGAACAAAAACTAAAGTGTTAATCTGATTTTGCTCTAAATCTGTAATTAATGGGCGAATTAGATAATCATATAATTGTTCTGCTGGCTGATAATAATCCCGGCGACTGCGAACTACAATGCCATCATGCAGTTTTTTAATAGTTTTTTCTAGATCTTCTTGCGCAATGATAGTTTTGTAATGAATTAAAGGTTGTTTTGGCAAACTAGCAATAACTTCTAGGCGATCGTGAAGGATAATTGTATAAATGGCCGCGGCATGGAGATCAATGCGATCAATTTCTATAGACTTAGCATCTAAACAATCTTCACGGAAAAAATTGTTCAACTCAGCAAGTTGCAAAGATTCAATAGTAGTTAAAGCTTTCTTAAGTTCAATCTGAGTTAGAGGCTGATTTCCTTCAGGAGTTAATAATAAATCCAAAGATTGACGATAAATCGGCTCAACAGTATCCCGAAAAGAATATTGCAGATAAGGATCGATAGTAACTAGATCTTTACTCAAAAATTCGAGAACACTAATAGCTCTATCATAATGAGCGATCGCCTGCTGCCTATTGCCCATTCTTCTATCGATTCTGGCAAGTTGCCATTGCCAAAGATAGCTCATTTCTGGCGCGTCAATAATTTGGGAAATTTTTAAGGCTTTTTCCGTTAACTCACGAGCAAGCGGCCATTTTTGCAATTGCTCTTGTATTTGACCTTGCAACCCTAGAGCATAGGATTCTAATCTAGACTCTTGTAAATCTTGCGCCGACGCGATCGCACCTTGTAAAGTCAGATTAATTTCTGATAATGAAGCAACATGTTTGAGTTCCCTGGAACTATTAATTGCCTTTCGGTAAAGCTTCAGAGAACTATGAGCAAAACTAATATGTTTTGAAATGAGATTTCGACTATCAAGTTGCCGTATATTATCAAAATCGACTTTAATTTCAGGAATCAGAATATCCGCTCGCCACCAATATTTTGTAGTCAGTAATAAATTAAATTGAGCTAAATTAATTTGTAAAGGAATATCAGTTGCCAAGCAATTATCTGTGGCTTGACAAAGCATGAGAGCCTGTTGATAAAATTCCAAGGCCTTCCATTTACTAATTTCATGGCTAAAATTCGATTGAACAAATTTTAGTTTTCCTAAAGCCAATAAAGTTTGTACTTGCTCTTGAGAAAAATCTAGTTTTTTTGCGATCGCTAAGCTTTTGACTAAAAACGTCTCTGCTTCGGAAAACTTGCCCGACAAACGGAGGCTATCACCATATTTCCTCAAGCCTATAGATTTGAGCCTAGAATCAGGTTGTTGTTCTAGTTGAGAACTAACTTCTGACAAAATTCTGAAAGAACGATGGTAAAACCCCAAATTTTCAAAGCCATTTGCCTGATTAATTGCCGCGTGAATAGAGGCATTTTCCTCTCCAATATCATCATACAAATCTTGAGCTCTTTGCCAGCTTAGAATCGCTTGCTCAGCATTACCTGATGCTAATTGTAAAATTCCTTGGTTATTAAAAATCTGTGCCAGAACACGATCCATATTGGCGCCATCTTGATTAGCCGACAGATTACGACGATGAACTAACAGATGACGACTAGTTTCATTCTTGAGCTTAGCCTCTTGCCAATTACCCATTTGATAATATGCTAAACCCAAATTGCTCAAAACCCTGGCTTCTAAAAGAAAATTACCCTGAGTCTGATAGGCTTTTTGCGCTTTTTTCCATTGCCCAATAGCAGCTTGATAATTACCTTGGGAATAAAATTTCCTTCCTGCTTCCTCCAAGCTAAGCGCACTGTTTTGCCGAGTGACAATTTCAACATTGCTGCGGTTTGGTTGTTGTGCCACAACCGAATTAATACTTATATTATCGATTAATAAGCTAGAAAAAAATCCTAATAAGATAAATAGAATGGTTGCAATAATTTTTCTTATATCTCGGTATTTCATGGGTTTGAGATGGATGGGGTCTGTTAATTTGCCTCCTGGTAACGGCCTTTTATTCTTTGTTGTTTATCAGCTATCCTCTTTAATTGATTGAAATTGTTAATCAATTTTAACTTCAGAAAATTATTATTGTGTTAGTTCTTCCATTTTTGCTAAATCAAAAACAGAAGATTGATATGTTCACACAGTTAATACACCAAGTTAAAAACAAAAAATATCGCAATCATTGAGAATACAGTAGTAACCAGAAAAAATTTCTCATCTTGATGCTCTATATTATTGTTGATCTGAAATTCATATTTGGGAATTGTAGGACTAAATGCTTTCTATCTCTCTTTTTATGGACCCAGAATTAATTGCTCAGGTTTTAGATGAGGCTTGTCAATATGACAGCTTGAATTTTCAAATCATGGTTCAAGAGTCGGTATTACATATCTATATTAATAGAGAATTAGATATTGAGCTTGACTACGATCTACTGGTAAATAATATTACCGATGCATTAATCACGATCAATGTCTCTTGGGAAGGATTTTGGTTGTATAGTCGGGTAATGGGCGAAATCGACCCTGACTGGCAAACTTATATTGAATTGCAGGCTGATGTATCCAACAATCCAGGAGATCCTTGGATAGAAAAAACAGAAGATTTAATAAAAGAAGCAAAAGAATCTCTAAAAGATCTTAAGTATCTTCAAGATAAAGATATCTCGGAATTAGAAGAGTTAGATGATGCCATCTTAAATAAAAACTCCTTTCTTTTGGTAATGGAATCTGCGGAGGAGGTTGAAAATTCTACAGGAGAGATCGAAGAAGAACTTGAGGATCTTTTTGTAGTAGAAGAGTTGGATGAGTCTATTTTGGATAAAAATTCTCATCTTCTTGCTAAGGAGTCGGCTGAGGAGGTCGAAAATTCTACGGGAGAGGTCGAAGAAGAACTTGAGGATCTTTTTGCAGTAGAAGAGTTGGATGAGTCTATTTTAGATAAAAATTCTCATCTTCTCGCTAAAGAGTCAGTTGAAGAGGTCGAAAATTCTACGGGAGAGATCGAAGAAGAACTTGAGGATCTTTTTGCAGTAGAAGAGTTGGATGAGTCTATTTTGGATATAAATTCTCATCTTCTCGCTAAAGAGTCAGTTGAAGAGGTCGAAAATTCTACGGGAGAGCTCGCCGACCAAGGCTTGTCACAACCAGAAGAACTAGATGATGCTATTTTAAACGAGAAAACCTTTCTTTTAATTGATAATCTTGAGGATGGAATAGAAGAGCAACAAACAGAAGATTTTGAGGATCTTTTTGTTGTAGAAGATGTGGATAATTCTACGGGAGAGGTCGAAGAAGAGCTTGAGGATCTTTTTGCAGTGGAAGAGTCGGATGATTCTATTTTGGATGAAAATTCTCATCTTCTTGCCAAAGAATCAGTTGAAGAGGTTGACAATTCTTCAGAAGAATTTGCCAACAAAGATTTGTCGCAACCGGAAGAATTAGATGATGCTATTTTAAACGAAGAAACCTTTCTTTTAATTGATGATCTTGAGGATGGAATAGAAGAGCAACAAACAGAAGATTTCCAGGATCTTTTTGTTATAGAAGAGTTGGCTCATTCTACGGAAGAAATTGAAGAAGAACCTGAGGATCTTCCTGATGTAGAAGATTTCAATCATGAAACTCCTGGTGAGGAACCTGAGTCCTCAGTAATAGAATCCGATAACACAAAAGATAATAATAATAATAATTACAAAATAGAAGAAGAGGATATTTTTGTAGCAGAAGGCTTGGACGATGAGATTCCTAATTCAGAATCTGATAATTTGTCAGTAGACTCTAATCAAACAGAAGATTATGATGATAATCATGAAATAGAAGAAGAGGATATTTTCGCTGTAGAAGAATTGGGCGATGAGATTCCTAATTCAGAATCTGATGATTTGCCAGTAGCCCTCAATGAAAATACCGATCAGAGTGAAAACTCTTTGGGAGAAACAATAAATTTTTCGGAATATTGTTTTGTTCGTAATCAAGGATTGCTTGAGAGTGATTTAGTGGCTCCAAAATTGAATATTGCTTATATTTTAAGGTTTTTTCATGATTTGTCTCAAGAGCATAAAATTTTACTTCTTCCATTATTGAACCAACATTTTAAACTACAAGAAGTAGTCTCAGAGGCTCAAAAAGAGCAATTATTACCGGAAACTCAAGATTGGCTACAAAAAATTGCCGACTTAAATGCAGAGCAAACTCGAAAAGCTGCTATTTGGTTTAGTCGTTATTGTTTGAATCCAGAAAAAACAATAGCTGAAATTCAAAAAATATTTGATGCCGAAACTCTAAAACAAGAATTAGAGAATCAAAACAGTGATCAGCAAACAGACTCTACTGACCCTGAAAATAAAAAAAATCGAGATCATAGCCAATTAATAAATTCACCATCGTCTAGTAGTGGTAAGTCTCATCTGCCTCAGAAAGACCAAGTGATAGAACAAGAAGTAGACCAAAAGAAATTCAGCGATTATAACCTGAATTTAATAGTGCCAGCTATTTGTGTGGTGGTGACTCTTCTTTTTGTAATTTTGGGTATTTTCTTGATTAATTCAAATTCTGTAGATCAAGAAGAAAAACAAAGTGTTCACCCAGGACTATCAAGGATTTAAATAAGTGCTTACTTATCCGCATATGTACGCCATTATGAGGAGACTTAGCAGTATTTATAGTCATTACAAATAAAATACATACGATCCTTCAGGTAGAATGCATCATGGCAGAGTTAGAAGCTCTATTTTTAGCCTGGAGAACTTTTCCTTCAGGGATTAATGCTTTTTTAGTTTGACAGTTAGTATTTGGAGGAATTTCATGGATTTATCACTCATCCCGGCTCAACCAAAACCTGGTATTATCAATGTTTTAATTGAAATTCCTGCGGGCAGCAAAAATAAATATGAATTCGATAAAGATCTCAACGCGTTTGCCTTAGATCGCGTTCTTTATGCTTCGGTTCAATATCCTTACGATTATGGTTTTATTCCGAATACTTTGGCCGATGATGGCGATCCTTTAGATGGCATGGTGATTATGGATCAACCTACTTTCCCTGGCTGTGTAATTGCAGCTAGACCCATTGGGATGTTGGGAATGATTGATGGTGGAGATAGCGACGAGAAGATTCTTTGTGTTCCCGATAAAGATCCTCGCTATGGGAATGTTACTTCCCTCAAGGATATTGCTCCTCACCGGCTAGAAGAAATAGCTGAATTTTTCCGTACCTACAAAAACCTAGAGAAAAAAGAAACTAAAATTACTGGTTGGCAAGATGTAGATGCCGTTAGACCTCTTGTAGAACAATGCATTAAAGCTTATAAGTAAACTTTGATCGGTAATTAATCCATATGGGGACAAAAAATGTCCCCAACAGCTAAAATAATCAAGAATAGAATCCTTCCCTTTTATCAATTCCTAAAATATGCTTGTTAAATCAACTACTCGTCATATTCGTATCTACACAGCAGAAGTGAAAGGTAACGAATTAGTAGAAAATGAAAATGTTTTGACTTTGGATGTCGATCCAGATAATGAATTCAACTGGAGTGAGGACGCTTTACAGAAAGTTTATCGCAAATTTGATGAGTTAGTAGAAGCTAGTAGCGGGGAAGATCTTAGTGAGTATAATCTCCGTCGTGTCGGCTCAGACTTGGAACATTTTGTGCGTTCTTTGTTAAATAAGGGAGAAATTAATTATAATCTGGGCGGAAAAGTTCGCAACTATAGTATGGGATTACCTAAGATGGAAAACCCTGAAACCGAAGGCAAGTTTCTCTAGTTTCTTCATTTTTCCTTATCCTTTATCCCTCATCCTTTATTCATTGAATATGGCAAAATTGTCTGTAGAATTAAATCGCTATTTTTTTGAGGAAGAAAGGGATTCCCAGGTAACTCTCGAAGATATTTTATCTCTGACAGAGGAGCGTATTTTTGGCTTTTTGTTGGTAATTTTGGCTCTGCCTTCGGCTTTGCCAATTCCAGCCCCTGGTTATTCGGTTCCTTTTGGCATTGCAATATTTTTCTTGGCTTCTCAGCTTATTCTGGGACGTCAACGTCCTTGGCTGCCAGCCAAAATGATGAAAGGATCGATGAAACTTGAGACGGTGCAGGGATTTGTCAAAAAAGGACTTCCTTGGTTGCAAAGAGTTGAAAGATTGACTAAACCAAGATTTGCTTATATTTGTGCAAGTTTGCCAGGAAGGATTTTACTGGGTAGCGCGATCGCATTAATGTCGATTTCGATGATGCTGCCGATTCCTCTGACTAATACTATCCCAGCGATCGGTATTTTCGTGACGGCTTTTGGTTTACTAGAGGATGATGGGCTAATTAGTATTTTTGGCTTGTTTATTTGTTCTGTGGGTTTTACTATAACAAGCTCAATTTTGATTTTTGGGGTTACCGCAGTTAGGACTGTTATCGATTTTATCAAAGAATATCTAGGTAATTTAATTTCCTACAGTGTTTAGTCTTTAGCTAAAATCGGCATAAGTAATGTTCTGATGGCCAATAATGCGATGGTTACGATCCAATCTCAGCAAATTACCTTACAAGAGTTTTTGATATTACCAGAAACGAAACCAGCTAGCGAATTTATTGACGGCAAAATTATCCAAAAACCGATGCCGAAAGGTAAACATAGCATCATCCAAGCAGAGTTAATTATTGCTTTCAATAGCATACTTAAACCAACAAAAATTGCTAGGGCTTTTCCTGAATTAAGATGTACTTTTGGCGATTGCTCTACAGTTCCCAATGTCAGTGTCTTTACTTGGGAGAGAATTCCCCATGATAGCAATGGGGAAATAGCAGACTCATTTAAAGCCTCACCAGATTGGACAATTGAAATTTTGTCTCCCAATCAAAGTCAGACCAAGGTAACCAAAAATATTCTTCATTGTCTAGATAATGGCACAAAATTAGGATGGCTAATTGATCCTAGTGAAAAATCTGTATTGGTTTATTTTCCTCAGCAACAACCTAAATTTTTTGAAGTGGCAACCGATGTTTTACCAACACCTAATTTTGCTCAAGCATTTGAGTTGACTTTGGGAGAATTATTTGGTTGGTTATCGAAATAATTTATAGAAATAATTTCAAGATGATTTTTGCGAAAATCTATCACTAAACAACCTTATCTGCGTTCATCTCTGTTCATCTGTGCTTGCCCGGCTCCGTCTTCTAGAGAAAAAATAATTCACAACTTTGATTTAGGCAAGAGTCTATTATTTGATTGATTAGTTTGATAGTTATCCGATTTTCTTTTTAATATCATGAACTTGATACTTCCCACATAAGATCCCAGTCATCATAAGTATTAGTAGGAAGTTTAGTTGTAATTAGTAAATCATCTCCATCTCCCAGACTCATTTCGCTGCTATCGCCAACAAAAATTGTGGGATTCCCAAACTCAAATTTAACAACATGAGGAGTCTTGTTATAACCGTAAATTTGAGTAGAAATTAACTTTTGATTAATGTAATTGTGCCAAGGTTTCAATTTAGAAATATTCCATGTTACAAGATTGGACGTTGTTATATAGAGATGCTTACAGCCTATATAAAGTGAAAAATGGTCCTGCCAACCAGCGTTTTCATCCCAGGTAACTATGGCTATATCACTCTCAAAGTTTAAAATTAATTCACCACTAAAGTAATATGGAAGATTTTCTATAGCTGAAGCACTAATCTCATCTTCATAGCAGAAGAGGCTAACATCTATTAACTTTTGCCCAACTACTTTTTTTAGATGAGAAGTTATACGTTCTGCTAAAAGACTCATAATATTAGTTAGTGAAATAACAAGCTTTGTTGACCAGCATAACAATAATTAAGCAACACAAATAACTAATGACTTTAATAAGCGATCACAAAAATATCCTCGTCGATTTAATCAATCGTTATCAAAATCGGGTTGATTTCCTGATTATCCGTCTCGAAGCTTCAGAAGGTACAGATATTTCCCTGCGTAAAGAACGAGTGGAAACTCTTAGTGAAAGTGTTTCTTTGGGCGGACAAGTTAGAGCTTGTTACAAAGGAGGTTGGGGATTTGCTGCTTTCAACGATTTATCAACTTTAGCAGAACGAATCGAAGAAGCTATAACTGCCGCGAGAATTATTGGTGATGAGGAGACAATTTTGGCAGAAGTGACGCCAATCCAAACAGTCTGTGCTTTACCTTTAACGGGGAGCGATCCCCGCCAGATATCTTTAGGTCAGAAAAAAACTTTATGCGATCGCTATAATGAAATTCTCCGCAGCTACAGCGATCGCATTATCGCAACTGCCGTCAGCTATAGCGACAGCTATCACAATATTATTCTTGCCACCTCCGAAGGCAGTCTGATCGAGCAATCCTGGTCAGATCTCGAAATGCGCTATTCCGCGATCGCCCGTCAAGGGGAAATTATTCAAACAGGCAGGGAAACCACGGGATCTCGCAGGGGTTACGAAGATCTATTGGATTTGGATCAACAAGTAATCGGCGCAGCCCAACGAGCGATCGATGCGCTATCTTTGCCCAGTATCAAAGGAGGCACCTATCCTGTAGTGATTGACCCCATTTTGACAGGATTATTTGTTCATGAAGCCTTTGGCCATCTCTCCGAAGCTGATATGGCCTACGAAAACCCAGAATTACTAGAAGTTATGAGCATGGGCAAGCGATTTGGCCCTGATTCATTGCAAATCTATGATGGTGCAGCCCCTGAAGGACATCGTGGTAGCTATTATTATGATGATGAGGGAACACCTGCTGCGACCACTCAATTAATCAAGGATGGAGTTTTAGCCGGACGCTTACATTCTCGCGAAACCGCGGGGATTTTAGGCGAACCAGCGACAGGCAATGCCCGCTGCCTCAATTATCATTATCCGCCTCTAGTTCGCATGACGAATACTTGGATCGAGCGAGGAGATACTCCTGTTGCCGATTTATTTCAAAATATCCACGAAGGAGTTTATGCCCGAAATTGGCTAGGGGGCATGACCAATGGGGAAATGTTTACCTTTAGTGCAGGAGAAGCTTGGATGGTCCGTAATGGAAAAATTGCCGAACCTGTGCGGGATGTCACCTTATCGGGGAATGTATTTAAAACCCTAGCGAATATTGAAGCGATCGGTAATGACTTTTATTGGGATGAATCTGGTGGTTGTGGAAAAGCTGGGCAAAACGGCTTACCTGTAGGTTGCGGCGGCCCTAGTTTGCGAATCAAAGATGTGGTGGTCGGGGGCGAAAGTCTTTAAGTCAAGGGAGATGATTCAGACTGAATTATGGGAAAAAGCTACTCTTCACAACAATAACGCTCAAGCAATACTAACTAAGGGTTTTCCTCTTATCAATCGATGAAACTTAGAGCGGTGACAAGTAAACTCTTCCCACTTACTCCCTCTTTCCCAATTGAGGAAATATCAGCTTTCTAGTTGAGCGTTATTGTGTTTTTTGGACGAGACAGATATGTAATCTAACAGCCTTTTGACCTCCTTTAATCGAACATGGACAAGAGCTGTACTCTCTGTCAGGGAAGCTTCTTTCTTTGCTTCTGTTGTCAGGATAACATGACTTTATTTGATTCTCTAATAAAAGATACACAACTTCATATTTCGCTTTTTTCTGCCATCTATCTTCTGCCATCTATCTTCTGCCATCTGCCCTCTGCCCTCTGCCTTCTAATAACTGATATAGTCACTCCAACCACCAGGATAAAGTTTAGTGTTGGTAAAACCGGCTAATTCCAAAGACAGGAGATTGACACAAGCAGTCACCCCCGAGCCACAATAGACAATGATTTCGGAGGCAGATTGATAATCGGACCATAATTGTTCTTGATAATCTAAGGGTTTGAGATAGCCCTCTGTCGTGGAAACTTGTTTCCAAGGAGAATTGAGGGCGCCGGGAATACTTCCTGCTATAGGATCTATGGGTTCTCTTTTTCCTTCATAGCGATCGCGATCGCGAGAATCAACCAACACAACGGATGCAGCAGACTCCTGACAACCCTTCACTTTTTCAATATCGACAGTCCAATCATTTTGAACTTGGGGGCAAAAATTACCTTGAGATGTTTGAGGTCGGTTTGTCGAAATGGGATAACCCATGTTTTTCCAGCCATTCCAACCGCCATCAAGTAAGGACACGGTGTTGTGACCTAGATAACGTAACAACCACCAGAGACGGGCGGCAAAGGCAAAACGAGAATCATCATAGACGACAACTAAACTTTGATTCTTTACTATTCCAATTGACTCCAATTTGGCGGCAAAGTTCTGTATATTGGGTAAAGGATGACGACCGCCATGACTTTGAACTTTACTAGACAAATCTTGGTCTAAATTCAAATAATGAGCGCCCTGAATATGACCGTAATCATACTCTTTTTGTCCCCAGCTAGGATCTGCCAATTGAAATCGACAGTCTATAATAACTAGTAGAGGATTCTCCAAGTTTTCTAATAACCATTGACTATCAACTATTACTTTTTCTTTAAGCATTGTTTATTATGAATCTAAATTTAAATTATTAATTATTTTTTCTGAATGGTCAGTAACTTCCACTGGAAGAGAAAACAACATGTAGTAACCAAATTATGGTTCATATCTTAGTTATCGATGATGATTCTTCAACTCAATTATTGCTTAAGCGAACCCTAGAAAAGCAAGGTTATGAAGTTGCTGTGGCCAGTGACGGAAAAGAAGGTTTAGCTAAAGCTCAAGAGCTTCGTCCTGGGTTAATTATCTGTGATTGGATTATGCCACAGATGGATGGGTTGGAAGTTTGTCGTCAAGTAAAAGGGATTCAGGAATTATCTACCACCTTTTTTATTCTACTAACCGCTCTAGGCTCAGTAGATGATCGCGTGAAAGGATTGAATGAAGGCGCGGATGATTTTTTATGCAAGCCGATCGCGATGCACGAAATTACCGCTCGGGTTCGCGCGGGATTAAGATTACATCAACTAAGTCAGGATCTACAAGAGCAGAAACAATTATTAGAAACTGAATTGGCTGAAGCAGCCGCCTATGTCCGCTCAATATTACCGCAACCACTACAGCATTCGGGATTAAATATTGATATGCGTTTTATCCCCTCAAGGGAATTGGGTGGAGATAGTTTTGATTATTTTTGGTTGGACGCCGAACATCTGGCTATTTATCTACTAGATGTTTCTGGTCATGGGTTGCGAGCTTCTTTGCCTTCTCTGTCGGTAATTAATCTACTGCGATCGCAAAAACTCAAACATACCAATTATTATCAACCAAGTTCAGTTCTTGATAATCTTAATCAGATTTTTCAAATGAGCGATTATAATGATAAGTATTTTACAATTTGGTACGGAGTTTATAACTATAAAAAACGTCATCTTGTCTATTCCACGGCAGGACATCCCCCGGGAATTTTATTGTCGCAATTGCAGTCTCAAGACATCGTAGAGCGCAAATTAAAAACCCCGGGAATTCCCGTGGGAATGTTTGCTGATGCTGAGTATGTAGATTTGCACTGCGAAATACCAGATTCTTCTAGTCTCTATCTTTTTAGTGATGGCATTTATGAATTTGAGCCAAGAAATGGTTTTTATTGGGGTCTAGATAAGTTTATCGGCCTGCTCAAAAAACATCAACAAACCCCAGACCGTAACCTGGGGCGATTGCTACAATATGTTCGGGATTGGCACCCCAATTTTCAGTTCAATGATGACTTGTCAATTATGCAAATTGATTTTTTCTAAACTCGCCGAGCAATTGCGAGATTGCTCAGCTACTGGGCATTTGAGGAGAGTATTTTTTCAAATTCTTCCCGGTTATCAAAAATTTCAAAAACCCGATCCATACTAGTTAGTTCAAACAGCATTTTGATCTGCTCATTAATAGAACAAAGAAACATCTTGATACCAGCATTGCGGACAGTTTTCAATGACAGAACTAAGGTTCCTAAACCTGAACTATCCATGAAAGTAACATTCGTGAAGTCAACTAGAATAATTTGGACGCCATTCTTGATGCTGCGATCAATATTGTCGCGAAAATCACCGGCCTTTGTCCCATCTAAAATACCTTTCGGTTCAATTATTTGAACAGCAGAACTCATAAAATACTAATTGTAAAATTTCATTTGATTCTAGTCTTCCAATAGTATACCAAAAAAGACTTACAATCGGTTCATAATTAGCTCTGAAGAGCCAGGTCCGAGGAAAAGCAAACCAAGTACAGAAAAGATTGAGAAACCTAGGATAAGATTGACGAGAAGACTGAGGTACTGGGAAAATCCTATTTTTAATTTAATGTTGATCGCATAATTAATGAAGCCGACCAAAGAGTGCCAAAAAGACAAAAAATCTCTCAAGAAAACTGTACGGTGGCAGAACTGGTTGGCGATCGCATTCCTGGTTTTATTAGGTCTTTATGGGACTGGTTCTGTTGTTGCTTGGTATTTTGTTCAAACAAAGTTAATTCCCCTGATCGAAGTAGAACTGGGTAAATACCTACATCGTCCGGTCACTATTGGCGATTTGCAAAAATTATCTTTAATGTCAGCTCGTTTTGGGCCAAGCACATTACCGGCAACTCCAGATAATCCAGACCGTGCCGAGATTGATGCGGTGGGTGTGAAGTTTAATTTAATTCCATTTATTATAAAAAAAAACCTGCCCCTCGAAGTAAATCTCATTCGTCCGAATCTCTATATTGAACAGAATGATCGCGGAAGTTGGACTCCTACTAATTTTGGCTCGGGAGAAGGCTCTGGGGAAGGAATTCAAATTGATGTCAAGGCGATCAACCTCCAACAAGCTGATATCACTTTGGTGGCGCGTCAACCGGAAACCAAAAAACTGAATCCTCCTGTGCAGGCCAAATTCAATTCAGGAAAAGTCAATTTTCTTAATAATGGCAGGTTGATTAGGTTTAAAGTTCAAGGAAAATTAAACCAGGGAGGAAAAGTTAAGGTTACGGGAGAAGCGATCAATAATGTTATTGATTTGGTAGTTGATGGCAAAAAATTGCCCGCCACAGAAATTGAAAATCTTTTAGCTTTACCGATCGCCCTGGAAGAAGGCCATGTCAACGGCAAAATAGGGGTCAAACTCACAGGTGCGCCAATTCCTGAACTTGATGGCAAGATTAAACTAAATGATATTACTCTGGGCATTCCTGGTTTAACTAATACTTTTGCTAAAAGTAATGGTCAACTATATTTTGATGGCTCTCAACTCAGATTAGAACGCGTCGCAACCCTCTTTGGAGAAGTTCCAGGAGTCGCTAATGGAACTTTAGATATTGCAGGAGAGGGAAATTATAATCTCAATGCCAAAATTAAACCTATAGATAGCAATCAGGTTTTAGCAGCTTTAGACTTGGAATCTCCTGTTCCCCTAACAGGTAAAATCGTCGGGGAATTAGCGATGTCAGGAGTTTTAGAGAATCCTCGCATCGAGTTTGGCATTGCTAGCACAACAAAGACTCAAATCGACCAACTTGATTTCCAAAAAGTTCAGGGCAATTTGGTGCTTCAAGGAAATAATCTTGTGATCCAAGATTTTACGGGAATACCCGAACCAGGAGGAAAAATACAAGCTCAGGGACTGATTAAACTCGATGCCAGCCAGAAAGTTACGTTAAATGTTCAAGGGTCAGATTTAGTTAGCGAAGAAATTGCCAAAAGCTACAACACCAAACTACCTCTAGAGATTGGTTTAGTTAACGGGAAGGCTCAGCTTGATTTTTCCGCCGATGATTTGAGCACCTTTCAAATTAGCAATGGCAAGGGGAATTTTGTTCTCGGAGCGGGGCTCGTGACCCTCAATAATCTAAGCTATCAAGATCGGCAATGGCGATCGCAAATTCTGGCATCTGATGTCAGGTTTGATAGTCTGCCTTTCGGTAAAGATGTCCCCGAAACTATTGGTGCGGGCTTAGTGAACGGAAGTTTCAGTGCCACAGGATACATCAATGATCCGAATCTCCAAACTGTGGTTGCTGAGGGAACAGCTACGGTTAAGACAGTTGGGGGGACAATTCTATCTCCTCAAATTAATCTAGCATCTGGCATTTGGCGAGGTGATTTTACGACTAATCAGATCAAACTCAGGCAATTATTCCCTGAAGTCCCCGCCGAATTTAATGATCAAATTAAGGGTGATGTCTTTTTGACGGGAAAAGTCAGTGAAGCTCCAGGAACAGAAACTACGATAACTGGGGAAGGAAATCTCCAATTAGCCACAGGAAACCTGAGTCTATCTGATTTGAGAGTCACAGGGAATAATTGGAGCACGATCGCAGATGCCCAAAATTTAGAACTCAAACAATTAAACTCCACAACTCCTGAACAGTTTGCTGGTTTGATCAATGGCAATTTTAATATTTCGGGAACCATTGACAATATTACTCCCTCAGGAATTATCGCCACCGGAGATGGCAGTTTAACACTGCCGGAAGGGATTTTTGCGGCCCAGAATTTGGCGATCGCAGATGGTAATTTTAAAACAATCATTATTCCCCAAGGAGTAGATCTAAGTTTATTTGCCGATCCCAATTCTGATGATTTGATTCTTGAAGGAAATCTAACCGGAGAATTAGATGTTGCGGGGCAGGTGGAAAAAATAGATCCCACTGAGATTTCGGCGATCGGGAATGTCAGTTTTAGTCGTGGTATTGATTTGCTCGAAGACGCTTTTACGGCTGAGGTTATTTGGGATGGCTCTCGCTTAGATATTCTCCAAGCTACAGGAGATAACCTTGATACCAAAGGTTTTATCGAACTAGATGAAAGCTTCTTTGATAATATTCCCGATAAATTAGCAGCCGTTAATTACTTTGAATTCGATGTCACCAGAGCTAATTGGATTGATATTAATCGACTCAAACTTACTCTTCCTAGCTGGGCCGTCAATTTAACTAAATCTGGCAGGTTTGATTTTCGAGGTCGCTTGAGTGGTACGCCCTCATTAATGAATATTGATGGGGATCTGACAATGCGTGAATTTGTTGTCGAATCCTATACTCTGGCCGAAAATTTGTCGGGTACAGTGCAAATTAATCCCAACTCGGGAATTAATTTAGATTTGCGAGAATCTTTGAGTGAGCAAAACCAACAAATCCAATTACAACTTGATCGCAATTTTCTGCCTCAGTTTTTCTCTTTACAACATCCAGAATTTTCTGTGGTCGGTAAGGGAAAACAAGAGATCTTGCAAGCAGAAGTAACCAACTTCCCCCTAGAATTGCTCAAAATCATCGCGCTCAAAAGTCCTGATTTCGATATTCCCGAAAATATTGCTGCTCAACCCTTACTGGGGAGACTATCCGGCGATTTTACCTCCAATCTTAATACCCTCGATACTTCGGGGCAAAACCTGGTGATTACCTCCCCCACTTTCGGTCGCTTTAATGGGAGTCAAGTTACAGGAAGCTTTGACTACGCTACTAATTATCTCGCCATCGAAGATGTCAAGTTTACCCAAGGAAGTAGTGTTTATCAATTAAAAGGAGATGTTATCCAAAAAGACGATGATATTGGAGTGAATGGTATTGTCTCAGTCGAAAAAGGAGAAATACAAGATGTTTTAGTCGCCCTAGAAATTTTTGAGCTTAGAGATATCGGCAATTTTTCCGGCGATCGCAAATATAGTGATTTCTCAGATTTGGAACTTGATACTAATCCCCCAAGTATTGGCAAAAATACCAAATCATTGTGGGAGGAAATAGAGTTGTTATCGAGAACCCAATATAACTTAGATAAGCTGGAGCAGGAACGACAAGAATCCTCTTTTCTCCCAGAACTAAAAGATCTCAAAGGTGGATTCAATGGCGAAATAGAAGTTTCAGGTTCTCTCAATCAGGGTATTACCGCAGACTTCCAGTTCCAAGGTCGACAATGGCAATGGGCGAAGCGTCAAACAGGAGAATCACTGGAAGACAATATTTTTGCGGAGGAAATAACTCTAAAAGGAGATTTGCGTAACAATGTTTTAACCATACTTCCCTTAAAAATTTATTTCCCAGATAAACGCCCCCTGAATACTAGGAACCAAGAAATCCTGCAACCCCAACTAATTATTACCGGAAGCTTAGGGGGAGAAAATCTCTCGGGCAAAGTAGATCTGCATGATATTCCGATTGAACTAATTGAACAAGTGGTGACTCTGCCCCCTGAAATTGCTTTCGGTGGCACTATCGACGCCGAAGCGACAATCACTGGGAAGCAGGAAAACCCCAAAGGGAAGGGAGAATTAATCATTCGCGATGCGACCATCAATCAAGACTCGATTCAATCGACCGAAGCCTATTTCGATTACAATAATGCCCTTTTAACGTTTAGTGCTAGTAGTATTGTTGCGCCAGAAGCCGAACCTTTAACTATTAATGGCCAGATTCCCTATCAATTGCCCATTGCTAGTACCCCACCACAAAGCGATCGCCTTAAGGCAAGTCTCAATATTAAAGACAATGGTCTAGCTATTATCAATATCCTCTCAAATGGCGAAATTAATTGGCTCGATGGGCAGGGAGAAGTCGTCTTAGATTTACAAGGGAAGTTTGATCAAACGACAAATCAAGCCAGTCAGCTGACAGCAGAAGGCACAGTTAATCTTGAGCAGGGAAAAATAGAGGTCAGAAGCTTGCCCGATGAGCAACTAACCGAGGTTAACAGCAAAATTAATTTTGATTTGGACCACATTTCGGTAGAAAACTTTATTGGTAATTTCGGTGGAGGTAAAATTTCCGCCGGAGGCACCATTCCTTTAACTCGCGATAGCATTCAAGAAAATCCTCTGACAATTAATCTTGATGATGTGGCGATCGACCTTAAAGGACTATATCAAGGTGGAGTCCAAGGAAGTTTACAAATTTTGGGAACAGCGACTGAACCTGATATCACAGGCTCTATCGACTTACAAGATGGCATATTTTTGCTCAGCAATACCACTGCTCCTGTTGAAGATAATCCAGATTCCAACCCTGGAGAAAATAATCTAGATCCCAATACAGAAGAAGAAGAAAAGAATCCAGATTCCAACACAGAAGAAGATAATCCAAATTCCAATACTGATTCTAGAATTTCAGCTCAAGAAGAGGGATTAGCTGCAGCAGTCGAATATAAAAACTTACAACTTCAGCTGGGAAAAAATATTAAGATCAGTCAGCCTCCTATTTTAAACTTCTTTGCCACAGGAACCCTTGATCTTGAGGGGACTTTCCTTCAGCCCCTTCCCGAAGGCACGATTAATGTCGAACGAGGACAGGTGAATCTCTTCACCACTCAGCTAAACCTGGCGCAGGGTGAGGAAAACACAGCCCGATTTACCCGTAGCAACGGACTTGATCCTTTTCTAAATATTGATCTGGTTGGTTCTGCGATCGAAACTAAGCAAAATAGTGTTGTTAGAGACTCTTTGTCCTCAGAAATTGAGGATAATCCTACCTTTAGCCTTGGCACTCTCGACACTGTGCGCATTTCAGCTAAGGTTGAAGGGTTAGCGAGTCAGATTGCTAATAAAATACAACTTACTAGTAGTCCTCCCCGCAGTCAAACGCAAATCTTGGCGTTATTAGGTGGTGGTTTTGTGGACACCTTGGGCAGAGGAAGTAGCACTTTGGGGTTGGCAAATTTGGCAGGTTCGGCATTGTTTGGTAGCTTGAATTCAGAGTTTAATGATATTTTTCCCATTGGTGAAGTCAGACTTTTCCCGACACAAATCATTGATGAAGATCAAGAACGCGATCGCCGTGATGCCTTGGCTGGGGAACTGGCAATTAATGTTACCGATAAATTTTCCTTTTCTGTGCTGAAAATCCTCAATATTGGTGAGATTCCAGCGCAAGTGGGGATTCGCTACAATTTCAACGAGAATTTTGTGCTACGAGGTTCTACCAACTTTGACGATGAGAGTCGTACGATTTTGGAGTACGAATTAAGATTCTGAGACTTCTACCCTCGTCTATAATTAATTCAAGAAGTAATAATTCAATGAGGTAGAGCGTGGCGACGATCGCAGTAATTGACTACGATATGGGGAATCTTCATTCTGCTTGTAAAGGTTTAGAGAAAACAGGGGCAACCACCAATGTAACCGATTCCCCGGAGGATATTGCCCAAGCAGATGCGGTAGTACTACCTGGAGTAGGTGCTTTCGATCCCGCAATGCAGCATATTCGCGATCGCAAGTTGGCAGAACCCATCAAACAGGCGATCGCATCAGGAAAGCCTTTTCTGGGAATTTGTTTAGGTTTACATATTCTTTTCGAAGGCTCAGAAGAAGGCTCGGAAGCGGGATTGGGAATCATTCCTGGGAGAGTCAAGCGTTTTCGGAGCGAACCAGGAATTACGATTCCCCATATGGGTTGGAATCAATTGGAGCTGACCCAACCAGGTTGCCCCTTGTGGAAAAACATAGATCCTAATTCCTATGTTTATTTCGTTCATTCTTATTATGTAGACCCGATAGATAAGGTTGTTGATGCTGCCACCGTTACCCATGGCTCCCAAACCTTTACAGCTGCGATCGCAAAAGATAATCTAATGGCCGTCCAATTTCACCCGGAAAAATCTTCTGACGCTGGCCTACAAATACTATCTAATTTTGTCAGCATGGTAAAAACTGCCGTGCTTATTTAATTGATTTTTGCCACGTACACTCTCCTCGGTCTTAAGGTACATCAGGAAAAAGCGAACTTCTGCCCTCTGCCCTCTGCCTTCTGCCTTTATTTAATGTTCTTGGCTGAAATTTGGCAGTTGGATTTGGTTTGATGCTTGTCCAACGGTTTTTTGGCGAATTAGCCGAAGATTTGCCAGATAGGCATCATGAAGGGTTATATATCTTTGAAGTAAATCGTCATATTGCGATTCTAGTTTTTGATGCTTTTGATGGCCTCGAATCATCCTGACGAACAATTGCCAGACAACCATCTTGGCCTGCTCTGGATGCTCCTCCAAATAGCGTTTTAAGTTTTCTTTTTCAAATTCTTGTTCGATAGTTAATTTCATCGTCATAAATTGCGATCGCATTAGCAATCAACAGTAAATAATCTCTTACTTTTGATCTATGTTCTCTGCCTTGTCTCCAATTTCTCTTTTTTCCCTGAGACTTCAGCCAGAAAATACTGAGAATTTTCTCAGATTACATCTTTAATTGATTAGGTAACTGCAAAATTTATTCTTAATTTACAAAAAAGATTATTTACCTGTCTCCGCGAAATTTTAATTCTCATCTCAGTCATGATCGTAGGTAAATTATGCAGTAGCCTGATTAACTCTCAAGTCTTGTAAAACAAAGATCACAGCGATCTGTAGTCCTGGTGCTCTAGTGATAAATACTCAAGAGCTATCTTTGATTTCTCAGGGTTTGCGATCGCACTTTTGAGAAATATTCAGTATTTTGTCTTTTGTTGTTATTTATATAAAAATAAGACATAAAATTTATTTATGGCATATTATATATTCTGACAAGGTCTCTCAAAGTATTTCAAATGTTCATGATACTTTTAGAAACTACATAATCCGATTAAGTTTGATTTTGAATCTTCCCAAGGCTTTATTTTTCGGTATTAATAAGTAAATAATTGACTTAACGAACCAAAACAAATTTAAAACAATTTCCTCTGGTCATAGGAGGGAAGATAATCAGGAGAGATTAACAACGTGGGCAAACAAATAAGATTAGCAGTTTACGGCAAAGGCGGAATTGGCAAATCTACAACTAGCTGTAATATTTCCGCAGCCTTAGCCAAAAGAGGCAAAAAAGTTCTCCAAATTGGTTGTGACCCCAAACATGACAGCACCTTTACCCTTACAGGTTTTTTAATCCCTACGATTATTGATACCCTACAAGAAAAAGACTTTCATTATGAAGATATTTGGCCCGAAGACGTTATCTATGAAGGTTATGGTGGAGTAAGCTGCGTTGAAGCTGGGGGCCCTCCTGCTGGTGCTGGCTGTGGTGGTTATGTTGTCGGGGAAACTGTCAAACTGCTCAAAGAGTTAAATGCTTTTGATGAGTATGATGTCATTCTCTTTGACGTTCTTGGCGACGTAGTTTGTGGAGGATTCGCTGCACCCCTAAACTACGCCGACTATTGCTTAATCGTTACTGACAATGGTTTTGATGCCTTGTTTGCTGCTAATCGGATTGCCGCTTCGGTTAGAGAAAAAGCGAGAACTCATTCCCTGCGTCTTGCAGGTTTAATTGGGAACAGGACTTCTAAGCGGGATCTTATAGACAAATATATCTCCCATGTTCCTATGCCCGTACTGGAAATCTTGCCTTTAATTGAAGACATTCGAGTATCTCGGGTTAAAGGAAAAACCCTATTTGAGATGGCAGATAAAGATCCTGCTCTTAGTTTCGTTTGCGATTATTATCTCAACATAGCCGACCAAATTTTGGCACAACCAGAAGGAGTTGTCCCCAATGAGTCACAAGACAGAGAATTATTTAGTCTGCTATCCGATTTCTATCTCAATCCCACCAAGCCCAAAGAAGAAGAATTAATGATGGTCTAAATCAGTTAACAGTTATCAGTCATCGGTAGGGGTGAATGGCCATTCGCCCGTACATATTTTTATCAGTCAGCATCTTAAAAAAAGAAGTATAGAGGAGAATATAAAAACATGACCGTTGCCGAAACACCAAGCGCATTGAACTTTGAATGCGAAACTGGAAATTATCATACCTTTTGTCCCATTAGTTGTGTTGCTTGGCTATATCAGAAAATAGAAGATAGTTTTTTCCTCGTAATTGGCACCAAAACCTGTGGTTACTTCCTGCAAAATGCTATGGGAGTAATGATTTTTGCTGAGCCTCGCTACGCTATGGCGGAATTGGAAGAAGGAGATATTTCTGCCAAGCTCAATGATTACGAAGAGTTAAAAAGATTATGTCAGCAAATTAAGCGCGATCGCAACCCCAGTGTGATTGTTTGGATTGGGACTTGTACCACAGAAATCATCAAAATGGATCTCGAAGGTTTAGCTCCCAGATTAGAAGCAGAAATCGGTATTCCCATCGTTACAGCTCGGGCGAATGGCTTAGATTATGCTTTCACCCAAGGAGAAGACACCGTACTCGCGGCAATGGCGCATAAATGCCCGAAAGAAGCTCCCAAAGAAGAAGCTGAAAAAACTGAGCGCAATGCGATTTCCAAATTAATGAACTTTGGACGCAAGAAAGAAGATATCACAGCAGGCGACGCTGAATATGTGGATCATCCTCCCTTGGTTTTATTTGGTTCCTTGCCCGATCCTGTGGTTACAAACCTGACGTTGGAACTGAAAAAACAAGGTGTCAAAGTATCTGGTTGGCTGCCTTCCAAACGCTTTACCGAATTACCTGTCATCGAAGAAGGTTATTACGTATCTGGGGTCAATCCTTTCCTCTCTCGCACGGCAACAACTTTGATGCGTCGTCGCAAAACCAAACTTATTGGTGCACCCTTCCCCATTGGACCTGATGGCACTCGGGCTTGGATTGAGAAAATCTGTTCCGTCTTTGGCATTGAACCCCAAGGATTGGAAGAAAGAGAAGCGAAAATCTGGGAAAATCTGGAAGATTATATTAAGCTAATTCGCGGTAAATCTGTTTTCTTTATGGGAGACAATCTTTTGGAGGTTTCTTTAGCTCGTTTTCTGATTCGGTGTGGCATGACTTGTCCTGAAATTGGAATTCCCTATATGGATAAGCGTTACCAAAAAGCAGAGTTGGACTTGCTGGAAAAAACCTGTAGTGACATGGGCGTTCCTCTCCCAACTATTGTGGAAAAACCCGATAACTACAATCAACTACAACGGATTAAAGACATACAGCCTGATCTTGTTATTACTGGTATGGCCCATGCTAATCCTTTAGAAGCTAGAGGCATCAATACTAAATGGTCTGTGGAATTCACTTTTGCTCAAATTCACGGTTTTACCAATGCTAGAGATATTTTAGAGTTGGCAACTCGTCCTCTGCGTCGCAATAATAATCTCAAAGATTTGGGATGGGATAAGTTAGTGAAAGAAGAAGCTAAAGTTTAGTTCTTACAATTTAGTGACAACATGAAAATAGAGATATGGTTAGACTGTGTCTCTATTTTTGCTATCTAGATTTACCATTAAATTATGGAAGAATTACTAGACCTCAAACAATTATTGCTACAAGGAGATATTAGGGGTTCTCTTGCTTTAGTAGAAGATTTAGAAGAAATGGGACGCAAAGCGATTATTGATAAAATTCGTAGCTATGCCATTATTCTTCTTCTACACCTGATTAAACAACGAGCAGAAAAAAGAACTACTAAATCCTGGGATGTTTCGATTCGTAATTCAATTCGTGAAATTCTCAATGCTAATAAACGACGCAAAGCTGGTGGCTATTACGTACCCTTGGAAGAGTTAAAGGAAATTCTAGTCGCAGCCTATCCTAATGCTTTGGATTTAGCTTCTCTAGAAGTAGCATCGGGAAGTTACGAACCAGAAGAATTGGCCACAATGGTCAATCAAGATGCAATTATTGAGTTTGCTTTGTCAAATATAGCTAATTGAAAATTATGGCAATTGCTCTTATTCTTGACTAATATGATTTACAAGAAAATCAATAAATGTTTGAACCCTTAGAGAATGGCGTCGATTTGGTAGATAGAGAGCATAAATTCCTATGTCTAGCTCCTGATTTGAACTGGCATAACTAAATAGGTCATAAGATAGCCATTTACTGGCGTGAAAATTACTGGTTGATTCCATTCATTCAATTGCATTTTTATATCGTTTGCCGATAAGGCTTTGAGCCCATCCATCAGATATTTAATATTAAAGGCAATATCAACATCTTCCCCCGTAATTTCTGCGGGTAATGATTGGGTTGCACTGCCAATATCCTGGGCATCTACAGAAAGTATAAGTTCACTATTGGCAGCATTTAAAGTGAATTTAACGATGTTAGTTTTTTGTGCGAGGACGGCTACTAGCTCTAAACTACTTAAGAGGCTTTTGCGATCGCAAACTAGATTTCGCGTAAAATTGGCAGGAATTAATCTTTGGTAAGGAGGATAAGTGCCGGTCAAGCGCATCGTCGTTAAAATGCGATCGCCAAGTTCAAACAGAATTTGGGTTTCGTCATAACAGATTTTCACGGTTTTACTGGTGTGGCTGCCATCGGTCAGCATTTTCTCCAGCTCCCGTAGAGCTCTTGCGGGAATGGTTACCGAAAAATCTGCCAGGTTGATCATCAGTTGATCTTCTGCGATCGCATTGGCTCCTGCATCATCTTCCGTATCTTGATCATTAGTCAAGGAAGCTTGCAAAACCGATAAACGGTGACTGTCAGTTGCCGCAAATTCAAGAAATTCCTTGTTATCTTCTGATGCTGCGAGGTGAACTCCTGTGAGAATCTGCTTCGAGATTTCGGTACTCGCGGCAAACAGGCAACCCTTTAAGCCTTCTAGCATAGTTGCGATCGGCAAATCGATAATATCTTCATTATCAACAATTGGCAGTTCGGGGAACTCTGCTGCGTCCATGCCATTAAGTTGAAACTTCCCCGAAGCTGAACTCAAAATCGCCACTAAACCACCAGTTTCTTCATCACTTTCTCCCCAAGAAAGAGTGATTTCCATTTCTGGTAGGCGAGACACAATGTCATTAAAAAACTTTGCAGGTAAGGTAATGGTGCCATTGGCGCTAACTTCGGCGGGGAAACTAGTGCGAATCCCCAAGCTACCATCAAATCCAGTCAAGGTGACTCTTTGGGTTGCCTCATCGGCGAGGAGTAAAACATTTCCTAGGACTATTGGTTCAGGACGAGAAGGGACGACACGGCTCACAAAAGCAAGCTGACTTTTGAGATCACTTTGACTGCAAACAATTTTCATATTGAGTAATATGGTGTTGAATGTTAGATGTGTTATAGCAATTCTTGTACTCGTGTGGCACAATAAACCCGAGTTTTTTGGGAATAGGGAATAGGGAACAGGGAACAAGAAAGAAAAATATTTAATGGTTAATGGCGTTCCCTTGTGCCTGGCGGCGGCGGTGCGGGGTAGCCCGTCAATGATAGATTATTCGTTCTTTCCTTGATAAGTTTCTCTCCCTGCGACACTTTCGATCGCCGCTAACGCTGCGGCTGATCCTGCCATAATATCTCTTTCTTCTCCGCCCAAATATAATCTACCAAAACTTCCCACCGCAGTTACTTGCAAAATATTAATCAAAGCGGCTTTTTCTGCTTCATTTGCTGCCAGAGCGGCATAGGCTGCGGGCTGTACTTCCAACACATATAAGGTTTGTCCTTCGAGCAATAATTGTCCTCGACGATTACGATTAATCAATTGGGCTTGGTAAGCATCGATATTGCGAATAATTTGACTAGAAACCACCTTGGGCTTGAGTCCCTCGCTCTGATTTACCCCCAAGGCTTCTAAAATAGCTCTACCCGCAGCCTTGACTTCTCCTTGTCTATTGGAATGAATTTCTAGCAAACCATATAATCTCTCAACAAATTGCACCCCAGGTCGCACAACGGCAGCTTTGAGGGCCACATCCGTAATGCGGTTAATCTCAATTCCAGGAGAAATCTCGATCCACAAAGAAGCATCTCCTGGAAGAGGTAGAAAGCCCAAAGCTACAGTGCCAATATAAGCTGCATGTTGTGATTGTAAGCGATCCAAATAAACGTAACTGCGCAGTTCTACACCCAAAATTATTTTCCCCTGAATTAAAACCCAATCTCCAGCTAAGCAAGTCTCAGTGCAGTTGTAAAGTAAACTCTTGGATTATCAAATCAGATGTGTGTTGCAATGGGGGAAAGTTGTTAAGAAATCAGGATCTTGCAATAATTTAACAGTAAGGCAAATTTAAAAAATTTTAAGATCCCCATTATGGCAATCTCTTCCAACGAATACGACGTTCAAAAAACCGAACAAGAATGGAAAGCAACTCTCTCTCCAGAACAGTTTCGCGTTTTGCGCAAGCATGGTACAGAAAGAGCAGGCACTAGTCCTCTAGACAAAGTTTATGATGAAGGTCATTATGAATGTTCCGGCTGTGGCACAATATTGTTTACCTCGGAAACTAAGTTTAATAGTGGCACGGGATGGCCTAGTTTTTATCAACCCGTAGAAGGCGCGATCGCGACCACCACAGATCGTTCCTTATTCATGGTCAGAACAGAGGTTCATTGCAGTAATTGTGGTGGACATCTTGGTCATGTCTTTAACGATGGCCCCAAACCTACAGGTCAACGCTATTGTATTAATGGAGTCTCTCTCAATTTTGTGCCAAAAAATTCAGAGGGCTAGAACACACATTGATTTAGGTATATTTTCTTTGGGAGATAGTGTAATGCGCCGTTGGTTAATATGTCTGTTGTTAATCGGTTTGTGCTCATTGTGGGGGATCAATGCCCCCGCATTTGCTCAATCAGATAAGGTCTATATTAGCCAAGAGAAACTCGAACAGGGAGACGCGATCGCAAAAAAAGCTTTTCAAGCTGCTAATCAAGGTGATTTTGCCCAGGCAGAAGACTATTGGACAGAATTAATCGCTGATTTTCCCAGTAACCCGGCGGTCTGGAGTAATCGCGGCAATGTTCGGGTGATTCAGAATAAATTGGATGCTGCGATCGCGGATTTTGATCAGGCGATCGCAATTACGGATCAATATGCCGATCCCTATCTCAATCGGGGCATTGCTTATGAGTTAAAACAAGATTGGCCCCATGCGATCGCCGACTACAATCGAGTATTAGCTATTGATCCTCAAGATCCTGTGGCCTACAATAATCGCGGTAATGCTGCGGCTGGACAACAGAGATGGCAGGATGCTTTAGCTGATTATCAACAGGCTACCGCGATCGCTCCTGACTTTTCTACGGCCCGCTCTAATCTTGCCCTAGTCACCTATCAACTTGGCGATCGCAAAGATGCCTTACAACAGGTCAGAAATTTGGTTCGCAAATATCCCACCTTTGCCGATGTGCGAGCTGCGATCACCGCAATACTCTGGGTGGATGGGCAACAAGGAGAAGCCGAAAGCAATTGGGTTGCAGCCGTCGGGTTAGATCCTCGCTATCAAAATTTGGATTGGGTTGCCAGCATTCGTCGTTGGCCTCCAGCAATGGTTGAAGCTTTGGAGAAGTTTTTGACTCTCGATTGAGAATTGACTAAATTCTGTAACGACAACCACAATTATGTTATCTTATTAATTGACTCGGACCCACGCAGTTTTAACGCCCAAACTTTGTCAGGACCTGACGGTAGCAGCAATACGGGATGCTTAGGACAGGCGTGGATTTCGGGTCTTTTTATTGGACTTCGTCCTTGAAGGCAGAGGGCAGAAGGTTTAAATTTACTTCTTATTTATTTTGCTTTTAGGAAAACTTTTGATTCTAAAGGTGTAGTTGGAGATAATATGAGACGAGTTAAACTCAGCAGATTCCCCCATGAAAACTCTGTACTCCCTCATTTCTGGCTTATTTTTTTGTAATGCTCTAACTTTTGCCGCCACAGCACAAATTACTGTTGACGGCACAACAAACACTAGTTTGACTCCTCTTGATAATGGAGTGCAAATTGATAATGGCGATCGCGCAGGGGGGAATCTCTTTCAACGTAAGTTCGATGAGTACAAAATTTACTAGTTCTGAGTAAGGATCTAGGGACTTAGGGATTTGGGGATTTAGGAAAAAGCCTATTACTTCGTTGTTCAACTTGGGAAATTTAATCAACAAAAAATTCGTCGAACTGACGTTGACTTAATGTTTTAACCTTTTTGGATAGCGCAAGTGTACGCGATCGCGAAGAGCTCCGCTTTGCATAGCCTCATGTTTCAGTGATTATAATTCTAGAGATTAATTTTGATATTTTTCGCTATTGACTGACTATAAATCTTGTTCTTGATTTGACTTGTTTTGGGAATAATAGTTTTATCTACTTATTTACTACTCACACAAGAGATAAGAGCGTATTTTTATGGATTTCATTGATCGTGTTAAAGCATTTGCAGCTTCGGTTCCACAGAAATTAGACAGTATAAAGACAGAAGAAGCTACTAAGAATTTTTTAATAATGCCTTTTATTCAGCAGATATTAGGATACAACCCGTTTGATCCTAATGAACTTATACCTGAATATGATGCTAATGTAGGAGCATCGAAGAAGTTTAAATTAGACTATGCGATACTTCAAGATGGTCAACCAGTAATCTTAGTGGAGTGCAAATGTTATGGCATAGACATTAACCATGACAGGCATTACACCCAATTATTTAGCTATTTTGCGTCTACTGATGCTCGCATTGGCGTTTTAACAGATGGGGTTGTATATCATTTTTTTGCAGATCTTGATAGGAATAATAGAATGGATAAAAAGCCATTTCTTGTAATAGACTTACTTAATTTAAATGAATCGGTTATTAAAGAACTGTCTAAATTAACCAAATCTGCCTTTGATGTTAGTAATGCTATCAGCTCTGCCTCAGAATTAAAGTATGTAGGTGGAATAAAAGCTCTTTTAAGGCAACAGTTAAAAGCACCAAATGATGAATTTACGAAATATTTTTTCAGAGAATTATGCCCTGAAAATGCCTATACAGGTAGATTGAAACAAGATTTTCTTGGGTACACTCTCAGAGGAATTAAGGAGTTCATTACTGAAGAGATGAAAAATCTTTTGGATGATGCTGTTAATCCACCTAAAGTAGACCCAAAAGATGATCTAGAGGACTTACATACAGGAGAAAAAACTGAATTTACTGAAGATGAACGGGATGGATTTTACATTCTCAGAGGAATTTTAAGTTCGGTGGTAAAACCTTCTAGAATTACGTATAGAGATACACAAAACTACTGTAATATCCTTTTAGACAATAATGGTAGCCGACAAATTGTACGCTTACATTTTAATAATCCGAAAAACAGGAAATTAGAAATTTATTCAATAGATATCAATGGAGACAAAAGTTCGGAAAAAGTTTCTATTGTAGAACTGGACGAAATTTATAAGCATGCAGATCAGTTTAAAGCGATTGTAGATGCTTATGAACAAAGGACATTGGCAAAATAACTCTCATCAAAAAGTATATTTCGGTTATCCCAACTCTCTATCTCTTTCACTCTCCAATCAGATCGCGTTACAGTCAAAAGATATTAAAGATGTAAATCACAATATCTCATATATGACAAACGCAACCATTACAGAAAATCCCTTATTAATCGGCAAAGGCTTACCACCCTTCGACAAAATCGAATCATCCCATGTAGTTCCAGCCATAACCGAAATACTTAAACAACTAGAAACAGATTTAACCAACCTCGAAGCCAATGTAAACCCCAGTTGGTCAGGTTTAGTCGAACCCCTTACCGCCATGGAAGAAAAACTCGGCTGGAGTTGGGGTATTGTCGGGCATCTCATGGGCGTGAAAAATAGCCCCGAACTCAGAGAAGCCTATGAGACAATGCAACCTGAAATTGTCAAATTCTATAATAAACTTTCCCAAAGCAAAGCTCTCTATGAAGCTTTTAAAGAACTACGTAACAGTTCAGACTGGGATAACTTTGAGCCTGCCCAACAACGTATTATCGAATCTTCCCTCAGAGACTTTGAACTATCTGGTGTCGGACTAGAAGGCGAAACCAAAGACAAATTTAACCAAATTCAATTAGAACTTGCAGAATTATCCACTAAATTTTCTAATAACGTTCTTGATGCGACCAAAGCTTTTAAACTAAAACTTACTGACAAAAAAGATGTTGAAGGTTTACCCGGTAGTGCTTTAGGTTTGATGGCACAAACTGCTAAAGCAGAAGGCGAAGAAGCCGCAACCCCTGAAGACGGCCCTTGGGTAGTGACCTTGGACTATCCTAGCTACATCCCCTTCATGAAATATGCCACTAGTAGTGAGTTACGAGAAAAACTCTATAAAGCTTTTCTCTCTCGTGCCTCCAGTGGAGAATTAGATAATAATCCCAATATCGATCGCATTTTAGAATTGAGAAAAGAAAAAGCCAATATTCTCGGTTTTGAAAGTTTTGCCGAACTTAGCTTAGCTCGCAAAATGGCTCCTAATGTTGCAGCAGTCGATAAACTTTCCGAAGAACTGCGAGTTGTCAGTTACGATGCAGCACAGCAAGAATTTGCAGAATTAAAAGCTTTTGCAGGAGTAGCAGAGCTCAAGCATTGGGATACAACCTATTGGTCTGAAAAGCAAAAAGAAGCCAAATTTGATTTTAAAGAAGAAGAATTGCGTCCCTATTTTCCCTTGCCTCAAGTTTTGGAGGGTTTATTTGGTTTAGCGAAGCGAATTTTTGGCGTAATAATCACCCCTGCTGACGGAGAAACCCCAGTATGGAATGAAGATGTGCGTTTCTTCCAAATTAATAATGAACAGGATGAAACTATTGCTTACTTCTATCTCGACCCCTATTCTCGCCCAGCGGAAAAACGCGGTGGAGCTTGGATGAATGATTGTGTTGGTAGGGCCAAAATGACAATAGAGGGGAAAACTTCTACTCGTCTTCCTGTCGCTTATCTAATCTGTAATCAAACTCCCCCAGTAGAAGATAAACCAAGTCTCATGACCTTTGGAGAAGTAACCACTCTCTTCCATGAATTCGGTCACGGCTTACAACATATGCTCACCACCATTGATTATGTTGGTGCCGCAGGGATTAATAACGTGGAATGGGATGCGGTGGAATTGCCTAGTCAGTTTATGGAAAACTGGTGTTACGATCGCCCGACCCTTTTCGGAATGGCTAAACATTATGAAACTGGTGAGACTTTACCCGAAGAATATTATCAAAAACTGCTCGCTGCGAAAAATTATATGAGTGGCTCTGGAATGTTGCGTCAGTTGCATTTTGGATTAGTCGATATTGAACTGCATCATCGTTATCAACCAGGCGGCTCCCAAACTCCTAGTGATGTTCGTCATAAAATAGCTGAGAATACTACTGTATTAAAACCATTGCCTGAAGATAATTTCCTTTGTGCCTTTGGACATATCTTTGCTGGCGGTTATGCAGCGGGTTATTACAGTTATAAATGGGCAGAAGTCCTTAGTGCTGATGCCTTTGCCGCTTTTGAGGAAGTTGGTTTGGACAATGAAGAAGCTGTTGCGACGGTAGGCAAAAAATATCGTGATACCGTTCTTTCTTTGGGAGGCAGCCTACATCCGATGGAAGTATTCAAAAAATTCCGTGGAAGAGAACCTCAAACCGAACCATTATTGAGACATAGTGGCTTGTTGGCGACGGCATCTTAGACTGGGGAATTTATTTTAGGTTTTAGGTGTTAGGTGTTGGGTTTTAGGTTATAAGAAAGATTTTCTCTTTGTTGTTTTATTACCTGCTTCCTAACGCGTAACACTTTAAAATCCTGGCGTTGTTGAATCCAGATATGAATTCGTTTCGCGCAAAGGCGCAAAGACGCAAAGAAAGAAGCAAAGAAGATTAGTCCAAAATTCTTTCATGTTTTAACCAAAATCCTTAATCTCAAGGGGCTAATCTTTGGATATCCCAAGAAGATTTAGCATCAGAGCGAGAATATAAAAAGCGATCGTGTAGTCGATTTGCTCTGCCTTGCCAAAACTCAAAACGAGCAGGCACAACCCGATAACCACCCCAAGCAGAAGGTATGGGAATTTCTTGGTTGTGAAACTTGCGTTTAACCTCATCAAATTTTAGCTCTAGCATTTTACGAGAAGAAATAACCGAGCTTTGTTGAGAACACCAAGCACCAATTTGACTACCTCTGGGGCGAGTCGCAAAATATTTTAGAGATTCGGCAGTAGAAATTTTGGCAGCAGTTCCCGAGATTTGTAACTGACGTTCTAAAGCTTTCCAGAAAAACAACAGCGATACTTGGGGATTAGCTTCGATTTGCAGAGCTTTTGTGCTTTCGTAATTAGTAAAAAAGACTAATCCTTGGTGATCGAAATATTTTAAAAGCACCATCCGTTGTGAAGGTGAATAGGTAGGGGAAACTGTGGCTAAACTCATGGCATTAGGATCAGGGAGATTGGCAGCACAAGCTTGTTGAAACCAAAGTTCAAATTGCTTAAAGGGATCACCCTCAAGTTCTTCTCGACTAAGACCTTTGAGGGTATATTCTTGCCTTAAATTGCTGATATCCATAAGTCTAGTAGGAATTTTGCTTAAATCAATCTAAGTTAATATTTAATATGCAAGGTTACAAAGGCCGAAACTTTTTGTTCACCACCAATGACTGGCGTGTTCACATCCGCAGAGGCGGCGGATAATCGCTCGCCACGAACAACAGGAGGAGACGCAACCTTGGCTCCATTAATTTCGATTCCTATAACTTCTTGAGCAGTAAAGTTTAAAGCTTGCAAAACAGCATCGGCCTGTGCCTGAGCATCTAAAGTTGCTTTGCGCAGTGCTTCTTCTTGGGCTGCGGCTAGGGTCTCCACTGTTGCTGTAAATTGAATACCATTGATCCTGGTGGCTCCAGCTTTGACTGCTTCATCTATCAAAACTCCAACTTGTTCGGTTTTGAGTTGAAAACTGACGGTATTTGTCGCAACATAACCAACTAAAGTTCGGCTGTTATTGCTGTATTGATAGTTGGGTTGTAGGCGAATTCCAGTAGTTTTTAGCTGTTCGACATTCCGAGATTTTAGTAAATCTACCACTGCCGATGTCCGTTCGGCGACTTCTTGCTGTACTTCTTCGGCATTTTTTCCCTGAATCTCGACCCCCAAATTTACTTCAGCAATGGTTGTTGAGACCATTTCGATGCCTGTTCCTGTTACGCTTAGAGTCCGCAAAACTTCCTCTTGTGCGATCGCAGGAAGAGTAGCAACACAACAAACAGCGCTAACGATGATTGGTATTGACCAGAGGAATTGACGGGGCGGTAATATTTTTTTTATCTTCATCACAGTTATGGGCGAATTGCATCGCGATTTTTATAATTTGGACAATATTTTGTAGCAAATTTGACAAGTTGGGCGGATCACCAAAAGTTACCATAGTCTAATATTACAAAAATAGTAACAATTAATGGTACAGCTATTGCCAAGTCCAGAACTCGCAGAATTGCCAGCTAAGATATTCACTTTGGACAATGGATTAACCCTAATTCATCAACATTTACCGGTTACTCCAGTGGTTGTGGCGGATGTTTGGGTTCGAGCGGGAGCAAGTGCAGAGCCGGAATCTTGGTCAGGAATAGCTCATTTTCTAGAACATATGATCTTCAAAGGTTCTCCTGAGGTCGCAGTTGGAGAGTTCGACTGGGTGATTGAGAATACGGGAGGGATTGCTAATGCAGCGACTAGCCATGATTATGCTCATTTTTATCTAACTACGGCGAATAGTCATATCGCAGAAACTTTACCTTATCTGGCGAATATTCTGCTCCAAGCCAGTATTCCCGATGAAGAATTTATTCGTGAACGAGATGTTGTGTTAGAAGAAATCCGCTCTAGTTATGACGATCCTGATTGGTTGGGTTTTCAAACTTTGTGTCAAACTCTCTATCAGAGTCATGTTTACAAAAGATCGATTTTAGGAGACGTAGATCTCTTGATGCAGCACACTCCAGATTTAATGCGCTGTTTTCATCGCACCCATTATCAACCGGAAAATATGACTCTGGTTTTAGTGGGGGGAATTGAAGCCGAGTCTGCGGTATCTATGGCAAATCAAGCTTTTTCTCAGTTTAGTCTCCGTTCGGAATGTCCTCGATCGCCGATAGAAGCAGAACCGCCATTAATTGGGGTTCGTCGTCACGAATTGCAGCTGCCCCGTATTGAACAAGCTCGTTTATTGATGGGTTGGATTGGCCCTGGTATTGAGGATCTCGAAGTTGGGGTCGGTTTAGACATGCTTTCTGTGATTCTTGCTGGCGGGCAATGTTCTCGATTGGTGCAAGAATTGCGAGAAGAAAAACAACTTGTTTTGGATATTTGTGGTCAGTTTTCCCTTCAAAAAGATTCGAGTCTGTTTACGATTACTGCTTGGTTGGAGCCTCAATATTTAGATAGGGTAGAAAAGATTATCTGCGATCGCGTTTGGCAATTGGCTAATGAGCCGCTTCTGGAAGTTGAACTGGCTAGAACCAAGCGCTTACTCCTCAACGACTATATATTTTCTACAGAAACCCCAGGACAATTGGCAGGCATCTATGGTTATTACAATACGATCGCAACGCTAGACCAATGTACTTCTTACCCCGCAGTTATTAAGAAAATCACAGCAGAAAAATTGCAGCAGGTTGCGGATTTATACTTGTCCCCCGAGCGCTATGCTAGTGTGATATTGAAACCTTGTTGAAATCTTTAATGTCTCTGAAAACTCACTCTGCTCAGCAAAATATTCACCGTATTGTCCTCCCCAATGGAATCACCCTTTTGATCGTAGAAAATCAAGCGGCAGATCTGGTGGCAGGTCGTTTCTTTTTTAAAAATGCTGGTTCTATTGTAGAAAGTCGCGATCGCGCAGGTCTTTCTAACTTGGTCGCCTCGGTAATGACCAAAGGAACTCGGAACTTATCTGCTTTAGAGATTGCTGAACAAGTAGAATCCATAGGAGCTAGTCTGGGTGCCGATGCGGGAACAGATTATTTCCTATTGAGTCTTAAAGCAGTCTCGGGAGATTTTACCCCTATTTTAAGATTGCTGAGCGAGATTATTCGTTTTCCTAGTTTCCCCATAGAGGAAGTGGAACTTGAGAAAAAATTAACTCTACAAAATATTCGCTCACAAAAAGAACAACCTTTCAATGTCGCTTTCGATGCCTTGCGACGCCATATTTATGGTCAACATCCCTATGGAGTTTCGATCCTAGGGACAGAAGATACAGTTTCCCCATTAGAGCAAAGTAATCTTCAGGAATATCATCAGACCTATTTACGTCCCGATAACCTCACTATTAGTGTTTCTGGTCGCATTAACCAAGAATCAACTGTTCGCCTCATTGAGGAAATGTTTGGTGATTGGCAAATACCTGATACGAAAGTTGCGATCAATCTGCCTCTGGCGATTAATTCTAAACCTTCAGAAGTAGTTACCCAACAAGAAACTCAGCAATCCATTGTCATGCTGGGATATCTTGGCACAGCAGTAGATAGTGCCGATTACCCTGTTTTAAAGTTGTTGAGTACCTATCTAGGAAATGGGCTTTCTAGCCGTTTATTTGTGGAATTACGAGAAAAACGCGGCTTAGCCTATGATGTCTCAGCTTTTTTCCCCACTCGTTTAGAACCTGCTTTTTTTGTAACCTATATGGGGACAGCGCCGGAAAATACGGAAATCGCGATCGCGCTTCTACAGGAAGAAGTTGAGCGACTAAGCAACATCGAGCTCAGTGAATCGGAATTACAGGGAGCCAAGAATAAACTTTTAGGTCAATATGCGTTAGGCAAGCAGACCAATAGTGAAATTGCCCAGATTTATGGTTGGTATGAAAGTTTAGGTTTAGGTATAGATTTTGATCGCCAATTTCAAGAATCAATCGCGCAAGTTACTTCTCAAGAGGCGAAATCTGTAGCCAATAAATATCTGGTAAATCCTTATATTTCCGTTGTTAAACCATCTTTAAATAATTAAAACATGTTCAGTCATAATTTCCTGAATATACTGTCGATAAGTTTCTAGGGTATCCATTGTCCGATTACCTCCTGCTCAATTAAATATTGTCTTCTGCACTACGTGAAGAATTGTATCTAAATGCATAAAATTGTCGTGATTTTCATAAGTAAGTAATGTCGGGTCTGATTTAAAACATAGATTCTACAAGAAAAAAATCGTTAATTAATTCAGGAAAATTAATATGAACTTATCAAAAAAATTGTTGCAGTCGTTGAAGGTTGTAGCTGTTACTCTAGCGTTTTCGCTGCTCTTCTTATCTCAAAATGCGATCGCACAAATTAGCATTCCTCCAATTATCAGAATGTTTGATGTTCCAATTGAAGGAGGCTCATTTAAGGTCGATGTTCCTGCAAAGATTGAAAGCAATGCCAGAGTTGGCTCTGCAATAGTTTCTTTACCTAAAGGGGAAAGTGGAGTAATTAATAACATCGTAATTACTGGACCCGATGGAAGCCGTGAATTTGGTTGTAGCGATATAAAAGTACAAAATGGCACTGATTTGATTAAAACCTGTGGCGGCCCTGCTTATTTAAAAGCTGGAAAAACAACATATAAGGCCAAAGGAAGCGGTTTTAGCTCAGAACGTACTGTTGAATTAGGTATTGACTTATCTATTACTCCATCTCGTGCTTTTGATCCCAATGTGTAATCAAGAAGCAATTTTTAAATAACCTCTAGCGTATTTTGTTGATAGTTAGTAGTTTATAAGCTGTTAACTATCAATTGTTTTTAAAGTAGTAATAATTTAAAAATCTCGTAAAGGTCCCAGACTGTAACGAAAAAAAGTGAGTAAAAAGGGAGATCCTGTTCTAAAATCAGGAACATGAGTGGAGAAATTGAAATTGCGGGAATAAAAATTGCCAAATCAGATGGGGATGCCACGCCAAAGAGTGTACAAGCAGTGGTAACAGTTCTGAGCGAGCGATTAGCGACAATAGAAGAGAAAATCAAGCAAAATTCACAGAATTCATCTCGACCTCCCTCAAGCGATGCGTAACTGTTCCAGATTTACCTGGCTGCTTTTCTGCTGGGGACAGTATGAAAGAAGCTGTGCAAAATGCTGTTGAAGCAATTGAGTGTCATGTAGAAGGAATACTTCTTGATGAAGAAGATTTGCCAACTGCAAAAGACATCGAGGAATATGTTTCACAGCCAGATTATCAAGGTGGAACTTGGGCATTGGTTGAGGTAGATTTATCCAAACTTGGTGGAAAAATTCAACGTGTTAATATTACAATTCCAGAGCGAATATTGGGTAAGATTGATTCCTTTGCGAATCATTCACATCAAACCCGATCTGGGTTTTTAGCTGATGCAGCACTTGAATATATGGACGCACATTCAGACCATAAAGTTTAATATAACGTGCGAAATGTGGGCTTAAGGTAATTGCTGAAGGTATCGAACCCGCTACTAAATTAGCTCAAGCCTCTGCCACAGTCTTACCAAAAATCTTACTGTTCTTTGGTTTGGGCAGTTGATTAGAATTGACAGGAGACTGACAGTTATAATCGATAAATGTATGATAATGTCTGCAAATTTTTAGCTGAAAGCTTCAGTAATGATTTTGCTCAACGTGAGTTCGACGAAAATTTGAGAGAAAAGAAAGGCTGACATTGTATACTCATAATAAGCAGAATTAGAGAATCTCAGCTAATTTTATGATGACATCAAGATTAGATATCACAGCAATTTTTTGCGACGTAGATGATTTTTGTCTCCAGTGGTCAAAACTATG
>NZ_ALVZ01000212.1 GCF_000332055.1 Xenococcus sp. PCC 7305
AAAGTTGGGGGAAGGCAGAGGGCAGAGGGCAGAGGGCAGAAGGGTTTGAGTCCATTGAGATTTTCTCATCTAAACATGTGTTTTCAAAATCGGATTTAGTATAAGTAATCAGAATCGAGAGTTTCAGAGAGAGAAAAAGGAGACTTAATCGGAAAAGTATCGATCGCTAATCCCGTTTCATCAGCAGCTTGTTCTCTGCCATCTTGATAGCATTCGTCAAAAACCTCTGCAAAATATCTTTTCAAACTAGGACTAACTTTAAAATCATCCCTTAATCGACGTCGATGTTCTCTAATACTAGCCTTGCAACTATTAGTTCTTTTTTCTGGCTGATATTTATACTTGAGTAAATGTAACAGCAAAATAACTAAATTACTTTTTATTGCTCGCTTCTCACTCCTACCCATATCTTCGATTTCTTCAATTAGATTAGCTGCGTCTAGTTCAGAAAATTTACCTTCCCTGATTAGTTGAGCAGTCTGTTGCAACCAAAGATAATAATCGCGACCATAGAGATTCTTTATTTTGATATTTGATGACAATTGAGTAGTTATATTAATGTTCTATGTCCCTTATGAGTTTAATTTTAAGCTAGACTAATTGATTTTCTTGCCGTAGATAAGCTTCAATAAAAGGATTCAAATTTCCATCCATTACATCGTTAATATCTCCTGTATCTAATTCTGTTCGTAAATCTTTCACCATTTGGTAAGGATGAAAAACATAATTGCGGATTTGATTGCCCCAAGCTGCCTCCACCATATCACCGCGAATCTCGGCAACTTGCTGCGCCCTTTGTTCCTCGACAACTACTAATAACTTAGCTTTAAGTAATGCCAAAGCTTTTTCCTTATTTTGCAGTTGAGAACGTTCTTGAGTACAACGAACTGCTAACCCAGTAGGAAGATGGACGATACGAACCGCAGTTTCTACTTTGTTAACATTTTGTCCGCCCTTGCCTCCGGCGCGAGAAGTCGTAATTTCTAAATCCTTTTCTGGAATCTCTAATTCAATAGATTCATCTCCCAAATTCGGCATAACTTCGATTCCAGCAAAACTAGTTTGCCTTTTGCCATTAGCATTGAAGGGCGAAATTCTTACCAAGCGATGGGTTCCCTTTTCCGCTTTGAGATAGCCATAGGCATAACGACCTTCAATTTCTAGGGTGGCTGATTTGATTCCTGCTTCATCCCCAGCCGATTCTTCAACTAAGCGAACTTTATAGCCTTGTTTTTCCCCCCAACGAGTATACATTCTTAACAGCATTTCAGCCCAATCTTGAGCATCTGTTCCTCCAGCTCCAGCGTTAATAGTCAAAATGGCTCCTCTAGAGTCATAGGTACCAGAAAGCAGTTGTTGAAGCTCCCAAAGATCTAACTCCTGTTTCAGTTGAATAAGGCTGGTCTGCGCTTCCTCAGCCAAAGCTTGATCTGTTTCTAATTCCAAGAGTTCTGCGATCGCTTGTGCATCGTCTAAAACATCATGCCATTGTTGGTATTGGGCCAAATTAGATTTGAGATCGTTAAGCTCCTGCAAAGTTTTTTGGGCTGTTGATTGTTGTGACCAAAATTCTGGTTGGGCAGCTACTTGTTCTAAATCGTGGATTTTAGCTTTTAAAACAGGAATGTCAAAGATATTCCTGGGTCTTACCCAGGCGCAAGGACAAGGTTTCTATTTCTCGTTTCAATTCAGTGATTTCCATACGATCCAAGTTATTGAGTAATCTAAATAGATCAACATTTTAATACTTATTACTTATTACCTATCACTTATTACTTGAGTTAACCAAGTTGTACCTCTTTCCTATAAGATGTAGATTGCCGATCTTAAAATTATTTGTATTGCGGGAAACGGTAACAACCGCCCCGTTTCCTAATGTTCGGAGTCTCTAGCGGGAAAATATCAATGGATCAAGAAATATTTGAAAAAGTCAAAGGAATTGTCGTAAATCAACTTGAAGTTGACGAGGAGAAAGTTACTGAGGAAGCTAGCTTTGCTAACGATCTTGGGGCAGATTCTTTAGATACTGTAGAGTTAGTGATGGCATTTGAAGAAGAATTTAATATTGAAATTCCTGATGAGGTCGCAGAAAAGATCGATACTGTGGGAAAAGCAGCGACTCATATAAGTTCTGCTACCTAAAAGTTACGTAGCCTTATCAATTAAAATTAAGTAGCGACATTCTGGCATTAAAGAAGATATAGAAGCAAAAATGACAAATCGGCAAATGAAACGGGTAGTCGTAACGGGTTTAGGCTCAATTACGCCTTTAGGCAATAACCTCCAAGAATATTGGGAGGGTCTTTTGCAAGGTCGTAATGGTATTGGCAAAATCACTCTGTTCGATGCTTCGAACCATGCCTGTCAAATTGCTGGGGAAGTTAAAGGATTTGATCCAGCAGACTATATGGCGAGAAAAGAAGCTAAGCGAATGGATCGTTTTTCTCAATTTGCTGTTGCTGCGAGTAAGCAAACCCTGGAAAATGCCAATTTTGTTATTGATGAGCTGAATGCGGATCGCATAGGTGTTCTGATCGGTACTGGGGTCGGAGGGATTCAAGTGATTGAGACTCAAAATGAGGTTCTGTTAACCAAAGGGCCCAGAAAAGTGAGTCCGTTCACCGTCCCCACTATGATTGCCAATATGGCTGCTGGTTTGACAGCAATTCATACGGGAGCAAAAGGCCCGAACTCCTGTACTGTGACAGCTTGTGCTGCTGGATCTCATGCAATTGGAGATGCCTTCCGTCTGATCCAAAGAGGTTATGCAGATGCCATGATTTGTGGAGGAACAGAAGCAGCTATTACGCCTTTATCCTATGCTGGTTTTTGTTCAGCCAAAGCTTTGTCTATGTCTCGTAATGATGATCCTGCCCATGCGAGTCGTCCTTTCGACAAGGATCGTGATGGTTTTGTCATGGGAGAAGGAGCAGGTATTTTATTCCTCGAAGAATTGGAACATGCCCTAGGGCGAGATGCCAGAATCTATGGTGAGATTATTGGTTATGGAATGACCTGTGATGCCTATCATATGACAGCTCCTGTGCCCGAAGGTCTAGGCGCAACTAGAGCTATTGATTTGGCTTTACAGGACGGTCAAATTACCGCTGAAGAGATAGATTACATCAATGCTCACGGGACTAGTACTCTAGCTAATGACTCTACAGAAACCAAAGCTATCAAGAAAGCTCTAGGGAAAACAGCCTACAAGGTTGCGATTAGTTCTACAAAATCGATGACGGGTCATTTGTTAGGTGGTTCAGGAGGGATTGAAGCGGTAGCTACGATGATGGCGATCGCAAATAATCAAGTTCCGCCCACGATCAACCTAGAAAATCCTGACCCAGAATGCGACCTAGATTATATAGCGAATAAGAGTCGGGAACTAGAAGTAGAAGTTGCCCTCTCAAATTCTTTTGGATTTGGTGGTCATAATGTAACTTTGGCATTTAGAAAATATCACTAAATTGGTCATGGGGATTTGGGCATTAGGAGTTAGGTTAATGTCTGATTAGAATCTTGTTTTATTGAATAAGTGACAATGTTTTCACCTAAAACCTAAAACCTAAAACCCCAAACCTAAAAATATCTTGAACCTTGCTCGTCGATCCCAACAATGGGATGATGAGGTATGAGCCTTGGGGCAACCCACAGACATCAAGTTTGAGATCGCTCAAATTATTTTTTTATCGTAGTTTTAGAATTTAGATAACGATTATGGTAGTTGCCACCCAGTCACTTGAACAACTTTGCGTCAATTCAATTCGCTTTTTAGCTATTGATGCAGTAGAAAAAGCTAATTCTGGACATCCAGGACTGCCAATGGGAGCTGCCCCAATGGCTTTTGTCCTCTGGGATCGCTTAATGCGCTACAATCCCAAAAACCCTACCTGGTTAAATCGCGATCGCTTTGTGCTTTCTGCGGGTCATGGTTGTATGCTGCAATATGCTCTGCTATATTTGGCGGGTTATGACAGCGTTAGCCTTGATGATATTAAACAGTTTCGTCAGTGGGAGTCTAAAACTCCTGGACATCCTGAAAACTTCGTTACTGCAGGGGTAGAGGTTACAACTGGACCTTTAGGGCAGGGGATTGCTAATGGTGTTGGTTTGGCAATGGCAGAAGCTCATCTCGCGGCTAAATTCAATAAGCCAGATTCAGAAATCATCGATCACTACACCTACGTAATTGTGGGCGATGGTTGTAATATGGAAGGCATTTCGGGAGAAGCAGCGTCTCTCGCCGGACATCTTGGTCTAGGAAAATTAATTGTCCTTTACGATGATAATAGTATTTCCATTGAAGGAAACACCGACATTGCCTTCACAGAAGATGTCAACAAACGCTTTGAAGCCTATAACTGGCATGTCCAGCATGTAGAACAGGGCAATGGAGAAGATAATGGCAGTCTTAACTCCATCGAGAAAGCGATCACGGCAGCGAAAGCAGTTACTGACAAACCATCTTTTATTAAAATCACGACTCTTATTGGTTATGGTTCTCCTAATAAGGTTAATACCTACGGAGTTCATGGTGCAGCATTAGGGAAAGAAGAAGTTAAACTAACTCGTGAAAACTTAGGTTGGGACTATCCTGAATTTGTCGTTCCTGACGATGCCCTCGCGCATTTTCGTAAGGCAGTAGATCGCGGTGCCGCAGCAGAAACTGAGTGGAATAAAACTTTTGCTGGCTATAAAGCTAAATACGCCGAGGACGCTGCTCTATTAGAGCGCATGGTTAGTGGTGAACTACCTGAAAATTGGGCTGATTGTTTGCCCAGCTACACCGCAGCAGATAAGGGAGATGCGACGCGTAACCATTCTGGTAAGGTTCTTAATGCGATCGCCGAAACTCTTCCTGAATTTATTGGTGGCTCTGCCGACCTCGCACCTTCTAACAAAACAGCTCTTAAATGCACTGGAGACTTCCAGAAGGGTTCCTATGGAGAACGTAATTTGCACTTTGGTGTCAGAGAACATGCCATGGGAGCAATTTGTAATGCGATCGCTCTTCACGGTAGCGGTTTAATTCCCTATGGCGCAACCTTCCTAGTCTTTACTGACTATATGCGGAATGCAATTCGCTTATCTGCTTTATCCGAAGCTAGGGTTATCTGGGTTATGACCCATGATTCGATCGCAGTGGGAGAGGATGGCCCAACTCACCAACCAGTAGAACATGTTGCTTCCTTGCGAATGATTCCCCAACTTAACGTTTTCCGTCCTGCTGATGGAAATGAAACTTCTGCTGCTTATAAAGTTGCGGTAGAAAGCAGAACTACTCCTACTTTGTTGGCCTTATCTCGTCAAGGTTTACCAAATCTAGAAGGTTCTTCGATCGAGAAAGCAGAAAAAGGTGGTTATGTTCTATCCTGCGGTTTTGCGCCCGAAGAGTTGGATCTTATTTTGATTGGAACTGGTAGTGAAGTTGAACTTTGCGTTAAAGCAGCAGACATTCTCAAAGCAGAAGGCAAAAAAGTCCGCGTAGTTTCTTTACCTTGTTGGGAACTGTTTGAGGCTCAAAGCGATGAGTACAAAGATTCTGTACTACCTAAAGTAGCGAAAAAACGTTTAGCGGTAGAAGCTGGTACTACTTTTGGTTGGCAGCGCTATACAGGCGATAACGGGGCAATTATTGGTATTGACACCTTTGGTGCTTCGGCTCCTGGTGGTGTTGCCCTAGATAAATTTGGCTTTAATGTGGACAATGTTGTTGCTGTAGGCAAAAAAGTTATTGGCTAAATAAAACAAAATTATTGAATAATTGAGTAAAAGAACCCGCCGCCTCTCAAATGGCAGACAGTGGGTTCTTTTTTCTATTTAAAAACAGAAGGTTTGCGTTCTGAACTGCTGGGGGTTGAGGGAGTATAGTTACTATTGTTATTAAGTTGAGCGCCTGTTCCACCGTCGGAGGGATCGAGGAAGGGTCGTAAATCGATGTTATCGGGGGATCGAGAATTATTCCTCTGGCCACTGATAATATTGCCGATATCATTTAATAGATCCGTACCATTACCATTTCCTGAATAGGTATAGACCCCTCTAGTTTGTGATCCGTCATCCGCAATCAGCAAATTTTCAAAGACAAGATCACGAGTTATTTGGGGATCTTGGCCAGGAGGAACTGTTAGCACAATACGACAGGCTGTAGGGTCTATTTGAGTGGTGACACAGATGGTATCATACCCGTTTTCAATGCCTGTAGTCATTTCTAGTAATCCATCTTCTCGATATGTTTCGAGACGACGACTTATTTCATCACAGCGTCTTTGAGGTGTCCAGCCTCCGCCTAATTGACTGGGTACAGCCCAAGGAAAAGAGCTATTTCTGGTTTCAGGGCGATACATCACTGTATATTCGCCGTTGATATATTCACAGGTAAATCTAGTATCAGCATTTGTTGTGGTCGTTCTTGTGGGAGTCGTTGAGCCGTTAGATCCTGGATTGGTATCAATAATAACTTCAGGAGGAGTTTGACTCAGCAAATTGCCTAGTAGCCCTAAGTTGACATTCTCCAATTCCTGAATTTGAGAAATGGTTGCTGCATTAAGACCTCCTCCACTCAATATCAGAGCAATACTGAGATATTGGCTTGTTTGCTTAATGTAAGATTGTAGCGACATAGTTATCCTCCAGGAAAATCACAAAAAATCTTGAATAGAAATAGATTCAATTACTTGGTTGTTGATTGATATTTAACGGATAATAAATATTAAAATATCCGCCATAAAGTCGAGCTAGTTTCAACCATTATGACGGAGAGTTCGGGTAAATGTTTCTCACAAATTATCAACGTGAGTGCGATGAGTACAAAATTTACTAGTTCTGAATAAGGATTTGGGGATTTAGGGATTTGGGGAAAAGCCTATTACTTCATTAGTTCAACTTGGTAAATTTAATCAATAAGAAAATTCGCTGAACTGACATAGGTCATTACCCATGACCCATTACCCATTACCCATGACAAATTCTAGTTTCCAAATATTGACCAATGGTAATTTCTTCACCTGCTCGGGAAATAATGGTTTGTCTGGTGCGATAGTTATGACCAATTAGTCTTATTTCTTCTTCAAATACTGAACCGCTATATTCGGTACGCAAACAGAGAATATCGGGATTGGTAAAAGAACAAATTGCTAATACGGGTTTAGTTGTGGCGAATCCGCGATCGCGATAAAGTTTATTGCCGAGAAATCCGAAACTGGTGGAGCCACGAGAATCTTTACGATTTTTGTTGGTATAGCTACTATTCCAAGTTACTTTAGTTCCACAGAGTAAAGCATCTTGATCTGCTAGTTGATGTAAATGGGCTAGATCTCGTAATTCTGGGGTTCCCTGTTCCAAGAAACTAATCTCCAGTAAACTTTCCACCTCTTGGGGCTCTGTTTCTTGGTTGAGCATATAATAACGGCGTTGTGATTTCCATTGACCTTGCGATCGCTTAAAAAAATCGACAACCAAAGATTCTAAAGTAGCGTTTGTCATTCCGACAGATCCCATAGAGACATAACCTCACATATTTTTTTGTTCATAGCACAAACTTTGTATCCGATCCCTAAGTGGGTTCTCTAGTCAAGTTACAATCTGCTTTTGTTACTTTTCTTAAAGTATTGTACAAATATTATAGTACTAATCCTGAAGTGCTAGCTGTGTGCCTTTGAATACAGATGAACGTAATTCAGAGATTAATTAATATTTTGCTAAGGATTTAACAATTTGGGCAATTTTTTGACTTGCGCCAGGGTTGCCCCGCACAGCAATTAGGCGATCGCGTATTTGCGCCAATTGTTGAGGATGTTCTAAATAATTAAAAATTCTTTCGGCGATTTCTTGGGGGTCTAGATTACCAACTAGTTCCGGGACAATTTCTTCCTGGGCCCAGATATTTGGCCAGGCAAATAATCTTTTTTTTCTTAAGACCAACCAATTGATCAATTTAGCAAAACTCGAACCAAGCAAAGGCAAGTTAGCCAAAATTCCGGGAAGACCATCCCACGATCGCATAGCATCCAATTGTTGGGTGGGCAGTAGTACTATCATGGGGATTGCTAAAGAGCCCAACTCTGCGGTATTTGCTCCCACTGTGGTGACACATAACTGGCATTTTAGTAAATGATTGTAAGCTGGAAATTCTGTGAGTAGCTCAATTTGTGTGCCAACTGAAGTAATTAAATAGCTAGAGCCGTCTTCTGCACGAGGAGATACTAATTTGCCGCTTGACCAGCCTAATTCCTTAATTAAAGAATTCTGGTCGGAGTCCGCATAATTTGCCAGAGTATCCAATTCTAAAGTGGGAGCCACAGGAATGATAAATTTAATTTTTGGTTGTAAATCTCTCAAATAATCTGCGATCGCTAAGCATAAAGGAACACCCTGCATCAATTTTGCCGACTTCGATCCTGGAAGCAAACCCACAGTCACATTGCCTTGCGCTTCTTTATCTTCGCTTGCACTCGCATGGGGGATTGGGGGATTGGGGGATTGGGGGATCTTTGCTTTTCCTTCCTCAATTACTTCTGCCATCAAATCACCTACCACCGTAAACTTGTGATGATATTGCTGCGGCACTTTAGCGATCGCTTCAGAGTTCATAACGGCAAAATGATCTAGCCAACGATACCAACGAGCGTCCCATTCGGCATAAACCACCGTCTGATAACCCAAACGCTCACCAACTAATAAAGTAAAAAACTGATCACCACCCAGAAAAATTACGATTCCTTGATCCTGCCAATCCCAATTATCCTGAGTCTTTCCCGAGAAGAGAAACTGATTAAAATATTTAGCATCTTGAACCCGATCCACTTCTGGATAACTTAAAGCGATCGCCGCTTCTTTTCCTGTGCTATGGGGACAGGGAGACAAGATCACAGAAATTCTCATTTGCTGGCTCTCTTCTCCTAGCTCTCGTCGCAAAGCCTTCACAACAGGACGCACCCAAGTAGTCACTTCCCCAGGGCCATTACTTAAAATAACAATATCATTTAACATTGACTATTGATAAGTTCTTCCTCATCCCTCATCCTTCATCCTTTATCCTTTTTACCCTTTATCCTTTTTTCGTTTGATAAGTAAATTTCAAGCCAGCCCAAGATTGAGTATCCAAAGCATAAACATCGCTATTGGGATCGACAATGTCTGGAGAAACAGCACTGGCATCGTTTAAATCTTCTAGAATCTTTCTGACAATTGCTAAGGGCTCGGTAATATTTAAAATATGGGGGCGAATTAATTTCGCAGTGGGTATTTGCGAAATCAAATTAAGAGTTTTGCTAAAGGGTTTCGTGGAGAAAATTACGTACATTTTGGTTATTCCTTGAGACAGAGAGATATCCCATTCCCAAGAATCTACCAGGTGAGGAATAATTGCTTGAGAGTTAGCCGCGATCGCAATGTCCTTAAGATGAACTAATTTGCCTTCCTCATCGATCTCCTTAGGAATATAAGGCGCCACCAAATGATTTTTGGTATTAACTTCTAGGATCATGCAATAAAGAGTGCGATCGCTATTGTTTTTAAGCTGTAATTTAATTTCTGATCCCGCAATAAACATCGGAATGTCCATTGCTGCTGTCACAGAAGAATTTGCCGACTTAGATACTCTAGAAGTCTGACGAAACAATTTGCTTGAGCTTTCTAATGTTACTGACAAAGGCAACAGTGAAGAAGCCTCATTTACAGTTAATTCTAGTAATTTTTCAGCTAATAAATTGGCAAATTGAGACTCTAAACGACTAACTGCTGACTTGACCGCTTCATTCTTCTCTCCTAATGTTTTAGGGATAATTGTTCCCGCAACGCTCAACAAACCATAACCCACATCAGTATCAGTTTTTTGCACCTTACTAAAAAGACAATCCACCGTTTTCCCTTCTGCTACAATTGCTGAAGTAACTGTATTCACAGCAGATAATGCACTAGTAACATCAACTCTTTCGATTCTTTCTAAATCATCCAAACCAACAATTAAACCTAAATTCTGAGGGAAAACTCGAATAACTTCTTGAACTTCTTGCCCGACCTTGATTGCTGGAGTTGAGTCTGTAGCTTGAACCAGCTGAGTTTTAGCTTTGAGTCCATTACGAGATGATATTTGTAGCAAATTTTGCCGTGTCAAATCTTGAGATTCACTATTGACATTTAGTGCAAAACAGGAATTATCCCCGTAACTATCAATGATTCCGAGCGGAATTCCTGTAAGTTGCAGTTGAACAGTTTTTCCATCAATGGCAGATACAAATCCCTCTGCACCATCTAAACTTTCTGAGACAGCATAGTAATTTAGAACAGCTTCTTGAGTTGAATTACCTTGAAAAGTTGGTTGTTGTAAATTATCGGTGATGGTCGCAACTGTTTCTCCTGCATGCTGCAAGACATTTATGATCTTCGTTCTTGGAGTGGTTTGCCACAAATGTTGCGTCAAAGCATAGGTAAATAAGCCGGCATTAAAACCGTCCCAAGCTTTTTCTACCGCGATCTGATCCTGAGTCGCAGCAGCTAATACAAGCTCAGAACTGGGTAGTGCTTTCAACCCACCTTGTAACCCCCCTGTCGCCAATCTTATTTTGAGAAATTCTTGAAAAGCTAATCCTTCTGGATTGGGATTATCTCCCATTAATTCACAAGTTCTTATTTTAAAATTTCCCTGCAAAAAGCTTTCTTGAGGACTAAAACTAGCATCTAATACTAACGTGACATTTTCTGTTGCCAGAGACCGCCCTAAATAAATTAAAGTATCTTTCAGCAGCTCATTACTAGCAGGATCTCCCTTCGTCGGCAAAATACCATCAACAGGAACTAAACTATCTACTAATTGATAGGATTCTCCTGCTGATAATGGGTTAATGGTTGCAGCTTGAGCTGTAGCCGGAATTTTAACCTGACCTCCATAACCACTAAAATGAAAAACCACTACATCACCGGGTTTTGCCTGGGCAGCCAAATGCTCCAAGAAAGCAGATTCAATATTCTCTCTGGTGGCTTGCAAATCAGTCAACTTCAGAATATCTTCTGTGTTAAATCCAAAACGATTAATTAATAGTTCCTGCTGCAATTCGATATCAGTTAAACAACCAGCTAGATTTTCACATTGTGGATATTCATTAACCCCAACCAACAGAGCTAGTTTGCGATTAGTCGGGGCAGCTAGAGTTTGCACATAGGGTTGGAGCCATGGTGCTAGTTTCTCACTGTTGCCCAATAGAGAAATTCCTGTTTCAGATACTCCTACAGAAAATAAGGCCAATCCAGCCTTTTGCAAAAAAGTTCGACGATTAAGTCCCATGTTGTGACAATGACATTGAGATGTTAGCTATCAGATTATCAGGAATAGAGTCTTGTTTGTTGATCTCAAAGAAAAAGTTATTCAATTAAAAACCCCTCCTTAAGTTAACTTAAGAAGGGATAGGACAGACTCAAGAAAAGAACTGCTGTCTTGATTAAAGTCTAGGATTCAATTTTCATCGCTTTTGCCAATTCTGCTGCAACTTTGGGACGAGAGAATTGTGCAGGAGGAATTTCACCCTTCCGCAACATAGCTCTGACTTTAGTCCCAGATAAGTGAATACGATCTTCTTTGGTTGCGGGGCTAGTTTTGGAAGTAGCCATTTGTTCAGTTACTTTACAGTAAAAAGCATGCTCGAATTTCAAAGGAATAATCCCCAATTCCCCAGGCTTAAACTCTTCAAAAATATGCTGAGCATCATAGGTTCCATAGTAATCTCCAACTCCCGCATGGTCACGGCCAACGATAAAGTGAGTACAACCGTAGTTTCTGCGAATCAAGGCGTGGAAAATAGCTTCTCTAGGCCCGGCATAGCGCATTGCTGAAGGGTTAATTGCGAGCACAACACGATCTTTAGGAAAATAATTTTCCATCATGATTTCATAACAACGCATTCTTACATCAGCAGGAATATCATCGCTTTTCGTGGCACCAACTAGAGGATGTAAGAATAAGCCATCAACAATTTCTAAAGCACATTTGATAATGTATTCATGGGCACGATGGATGGGATTACGAGTTTGAAATCCGACTACAGAGTTCCAACCTCTTTCTCTAAAGGCAGCTCTAGATGCCGCAGGATCGATTTGATAGTTAGGGAATAGAGGATGAGCAGCTCTTTCTAATAACCAAACGGGGCCAGCTAAATTAACTTCGCCTTGTTCGTAAATTACTTTTACTCCAGGATGGGCTTCTTCCTCTGTCCGATAAACATTTTTGGCTTCATGTTTTTTGTCGTAGGTATATTTTTCGGTTAGTTCTAATACCCCAACAAAGTTGCCACTAGGATCATCCAACCGCACCAACGAACCTTCTTTTAGAGGTGCTGCCACTTCCTGGCTCACAGAAAGAGTGACGGGAATTGCCCAGGCAGCACCGCTGGCCATATGCATTTCATTAACTACGCCTTGGTAGTCATTTTGACTCATGAACCCACTGATCGGGCTGAAGCCTCCAATGGCAATCATTACCAAATCAGAAGTCGCTCTTTTGTCTAGTTGAACTCTAGGTAAAGAGTCTGCTTGAGCTAAAAATTCTGCTTTTTGTTCTGGGGTCGCAATACGGTTGATCAAAGTACCACCGTGAGGTGTGATCGTATCTTTATTTTGACTCATATGTATTTATTTTAATCTTAACTTTTGAGCATCGATTCTAACAAACTACTTCAAAAAATGATGTTCTGCTGTAATTTTCAATGTAATTTTTTTCTTACAATTGAGTATTGCAAAACTAAGTGTTAACTTATGTTAAGTAAAGCATATTTATGTACTAATGAAACGTAGAACTTGCATTAAATTTCTTCTAACTATTTGTTTATCTTTGCTAACTTTTGGGAGCTTTTCCCCAACAGCTTTAGCCTTAGGTGGGCCTCAGCCTTCTTTGGATGAACTAGCCCCCGAATTCACTTTGCCGACAAATGTTGGAGATGGCATGATTTCTCTTAGTGACTATCGAGGTCAATGGGTTGTTTTATATTTTTATCCCCAGGATTTCACCTCTGGTTGCACCATCGAAGCTCGTCGTTTTCAACAAGATTTCCCCAAATATCAAGAAAAAAATATTCAGATTCTTGGGGTAAGTGTTGACGATGTAGATTCTCATAGAGAATTTTGTGATGCTGAAGGGTTGAAGTTTCCTCTATTAGCTGATACTGATGGTTCAGTGAGTAAAGCCTACGGCTCATGGCTAGGAATTTCTTCGCTGCGTCATACTTATTTGATAGATCCTGATGGTGTTTTGCGGAAGATATTTTTAGGTGTTAATCCTAATCGTCATAGTCAGGAAGTATTGACCAGTTTGGAGAAGTTGAAAATTAAAACTTGAAAATTGCTTACCTAAGCATTAGCAATGAACTGAAGAGTATTTTTATTAAACAGTAATTGACTATGACAATCTGCAAAGTGTCACAACAGATTGACAAATACAGGAGAGAATCCCTATTATATTAATTGTGTGTGAGGAGTAAGTGTAAAAGAGAAAGGTTTTGGGGTCGAAACACGGAAAGACTCCCAGAACCTTTTTCTTTTGTTTTTATCGTTGCAAACTCTGCTATTCCTCATAAACTCTAAATGCATAAATAAGCTAGTCAAGGCCAAAATCTTGCCGAACTTTGCTACCCTTAATTAGTTTCTGGTTTTTTTGGTACAATTGAACTTAGTAATTTGGAGTACCCAATTATATGAATAGTTGTGTTTTGATGGCTCAAATCGTTAGTGATCCCGAATTACGTCAGACTCAAGACGGAACTAATGTTGCTAATATGCTGGTTGAATTTGCAGGCTCACGACCAGAAGATCCTCCATCAAAGCTTCGAGTTGTCGGTTGGGGAGGTTTGGCAGAGGAAATTAGTCAGCAATATAAGACTGGCGATCGCGTCATCATTGATGGTCGTTTGTCGATGAATTTGATAGATATGCCTGAAGGATATAAGGAAAAGCGGGCTGAATTGGTGATTTCGCGAATTTTTCCCATGGATGCCAATGCTCAAAGTTTCTCCACCACGACAGCCTCGAATGTTTCGCAACAAGCTGCTTCCAATTCCCAGTCCAAGATAGTTAATCCAGAACCTGTGCGTGTTGCCCAACCTAAACCAACCAGCACTAATGTTGCCCGCCCGACTAAAGTCGCAGCAACGCCCCCTGCCGAATCTGCTCCTGGAAATTATACCGACGAGCAACTGGATGATATTCCTTTCTAAGAAGAAGGTGTTAGGTGTTAGGTTTTAGGCAAATCATCTTCTTTAGTGGCAACGTGTTTTTAACGCTTCCCTAGCTTGTTCGCGATCGTCGAAATGAATTTTTTCTGTGCCTAAAATCTGATAGTCCTCATGTCCTTTTCCCGCAATTAAAACTCCATCTCCCGAGACAGCTTGACTAATCGCTGTTGCAATAGCTGCTGCTCGATCGCCAATTACCAAAGGTTCAATGGTTTCCGGAATCCCTGCTACCACATCCTCAAGGATCTTTTGGGGATTTTCTGTTCGCGGATTATCTGAGGTGACCACCACCATATCCGCAAGTTCAGCGGCAATTTGACCCATCAAGGGGCGTTTTGTGCGATCGCGATCGCCACCGCAACCAAAGACACAAATAGTTTTTCCCGAGACAAAAGGACGAGCTGCTTTCAGTAAATTCTCCAAACTATCAGGAGTATGGGCATAATCAACAATCACACTAATATCTTGGGTGTCTTGGATTTGAACTCTTTCCATTCTGCCAGGAACCCCCGAAAATTGAGGCAGAGTTGCTGCCACCACTGATAGCTTAACTTCTAAATGGAGCACTGCACCCACCGCAGCTAACAGATTAGCCAAATTAAATTGACCTACCAAAGGAGAAGTAAAAGGAATTTCGCCAGCAGGACTATGCAAAATGCCACTAACTCCATTAGCTTGATAATTTAAATCACTAGTGTATAAATCCGCCTCAGGATTACTAATGCTATAACTCCAAACTTTTTCAGGAGCTAATTGCTCAATTAATCTTTGACCATAGGGATCGTCGAGATTGATAATTGCTTTTCCCTGTAAATATTCGGGACTAAATAACAAAGCTTTAGCTTGGAAATAATCCTCCATATTCTCGTGATAATCTAAATGATCTTGAGTCAGATTAGTAAATACAGCAATTTCAAAACCACAGTTTTTCACTCTACCTTGAGCCAAAGCATGGGAGCTGACTTCCATTGCTGCATATTGACTTCCTGCGGCTACGGCCGATGCTAATTGTGCCTGTAAATCTGCGGCAAAAGGAGTTGTATGAATTGCGGTTTCTTGATAACCTTGCCAGCGAGTATACAGAGTTCCAAGTAGGGCCGTCGGTAATTGAGACTGTACCAAGAAATATTCAATCAAATGAGAAGTAGTGGTTTTGCCGTTAGTACCCGTAACACCCACCATTTTGAGTTTTTGAGCCGGATAATCATAAAAAGCAGCCGCAATTGCAGCGCAAGTGTCTATCATATTCTCAGTGGTGAGCAGACAATCATTAGCTGTTGGCGGTTTTTTCGTTGCAGCACTGGTTGTTACTAAGGCCGCGATCGCGCCAGATGCGATCGCACTTTGCCAAAATTCTCCACCATCAACTCTAGTTCCAGGCATACCAATAAATAAATCTCCCTGCTTACAGGCATGGGAATTGGTACATAATCCAGTAACTTCTTGATCTAATGTGGAATTGTTAATAGATGGTTGAATATTGGCTACCTTGGCTAATAATTCTCGAAGTTTCATAGTAGTTACAGTTGTCAGAAGCAAGCGACTTTCGACTCTATTTTGCCTCTAGTTTTATTAGATATTAATTAAATATTTCTGTAACATTTGCTCTAATTTTTTAATGGTTGCTCGGGGCGGAAGACGGGGCAACGGTTTTTCTCCCTGAGATAATTGCTGGCAAAGCACGGGAACTTCGTATTCATAGGCAGCAAACCAATCATCACGGGTGGTAATATCACGAATTTCTAGGTCAAAATCGATATTTGTCACTTGCTCTAATTTTTCCTGTAATCCTTCGCAAAGATGGCAGCCAGGTTTGCTGTACAAAATTAAATTCATGATATTTTCCTCTGGAAGTAGACATAAAAAAAGAGGGGTTTAACCCTCATTATATTTTTAATGGCGAACTAAAAGTTCTACGCTGAGAATATCAAATTGAGCTTAAAATAAAATCCCGAATTTAATCTTCCACTGCACCCGCTAGTTCCACTTCTGGCTCTGACTCGGCAACAGTTTCCTCAGCCGTCGCTGCAATTTCAGCAGTCGCTGCAATTTCTTCGGTTACGACTTCTTCTTCTTCTTCTGTGGCAGGAGGAATCTCATCTGCGGCAGTCGGAGCACTAGCATCCATTTCCTCAAGAGTTAGACCTTGAGCTTCTGCTAATAATTTTCTGCGGTATCTCTCGGCCATTTCCTCGGCCTTCTCAAATACTAGCTCCCGATTTTTGAGCATATCTCCTGATTCGGGCTCTAATTGTTTTGTAGATAGAGAAATACGACCTCTTTCCGCATCCAAGTCGATGATCATTACTTTCAACTCATCGTTAACGTTGAATACACTATGAGGAGTGTCAATATGATCATGGGATATTTCTGAAATATGAAGTAGTCCGCTAACTCCACCAATATCGATGAAAGCACCATAAGGTTTGATTCCTCTGACAGAACCAACCACAACTTGACCCACTTCCAAGCCATTCATCTTACGCTCTACCAAAGCACGACGATGACTCAATACCAGACGATTACGCTCCTCATCTACTTCCAAAAACTTCAGAGGCAAATCTTCTCCAACCAAATCTTCTTTAGCTTCTCTAGCACTAATATGAGAGCCAGGAATAAAGCCGCGCAGACCTTCAATTCTGACGAGTGCTCCACCGCGATTGGTCGCAAAAACATTAGAGCGAACAGTTGCATCTTCCTGTTGTAGCTGTCTAACTCGTTCCCAAGCACGCATATATTCAATGCGACGAATAGAAAGAGTTAATTGACCATCTTCATTCTCATCAGTGAGAATAAAAAACTCTCTGGTTTCATTGGCTTGTAATACTTCTACTGGGTCATCAACTCGATTGATAGACATTTCCTGGATGGGGATGTAGGCTGCTGTTTTGGCACCGATGTCAATCAGAGCCCCCCTTGGTTCCATGCTAAATACTGTTCCTGCCACCACATCACCAGGACTGAAATGGTAGTCGTATTTATCGAGTAATGCGGCGAAATCTTCGTGAGTGAAACCAATATCTTTTGTACTATTTACTTGCTGATTGACCATGTGCTTTAGTTTTCCTTGTTTTTTTATATCTCCTTGGTTAACGTGCCTCCTAAATTGATGTACACTCTCAACGAAGTATTGTGTAGTCTACACCCGCATCCATTGAGCTGCGATCTCACAAAGTCAAAGGAAGCATCGTCGTATTTTAAAGCTCACACCTTGGCAGACAAATTATCTCCAAATTTAGATTGCTTTTACGACGTGTTTTCTCTGACCGAAGGCGAGGCGCTGCGCGAGCGCGCTAGCGATTCTAAATGCTATGTAAACATAATAGCTACTAGAATTACCACGCTTTTAGGGTCGTTTTGCTTTAGAGCAATAATCCATTAGAATATTGTAGCTTCTTCTGGAGGCTACATAGATTAAATTTTGCAATTTTTCTCAGTAATTCTCGGAGTTATATTTATATATAGTAACTACAAATAATCGGAAAAATAGTAAAAGTTATTGAGGGAGATAGTCTGAGATGACGGCAGAAGAACCTGAAGATTGTTTCTGTTGCCAAAGATCTAGTTCTTGGTCGCCGGAGATTTCCCAAGTTGTTTTCTGAAGATGGTCAAGAGTTTCGATAAAATCCTTGATTCCCTGAAATTTACGGTACACTGAGGCGAAACGAACATAAGCCACTTCATTCTCGTGGCGTAAATACTTGAGCACAAGTTCTCCCACTTCATCGGTAGAGAATTCCCGGGCAATACTGTTTTGTAACTGGGTTTCTATCTCGTCAACTATCGTCTCGACTCTTTGGGGGCCCACTTCTGTTTTTTCACAAGCACGCATAATTCCCCTTAATAACTTGGAACGTTCAAAAGACTCTTGACGACCATCTCTTTTGGTAATGGTAATCGGGACAAATTCAATGCGCTCATAGGTGGTAAAACGGCGTTTACATTTCAAACATTCTCTTCGGCGACGGATACTTTGCTTCCCTTCGGTGGATCTCGATTCTAAAACTCGACTTTCTTTATGCTGACAAGTAGGACATAGCATGATGATATATCAAAAACAGAATAAAATCAAATATAATAACTTTTTAAAATAAATTAAAACAATTAATTATAAAAACTACAAAACTGAGTCATTTGTTATATCCTAATCTGTTATATACAGAAAAGATCTAAAAACGACCCAGAATTGCAAAGAAACTTAAAATATTCAACTGCTATTGAGTTATCTATTCGTCAATGCGAGGGGGCTCACGAAAAGCTATGGCAAAAAAGAGTACTGCCAAAGACATAGCTAGAACCAGGATATAAGCAACGCTTTCCATAATGGTATATTCCTAATTTTTTCTTTACTAGTTACTATTTTATCAAGAAAACAATCTTGAATTCTTTAGGATTAGGGACGAAAGGGGGATGAAAAATAAAACGTCCTCATCCCTCATCCCTCATCCCTCATCCTTTAGAGTTAAATAGGTTCTTCACGACGAGTAGATTTATCACCTACTTTCGCATAGAAACCCCATTCCACTTGTTGTTCTTCTAATTCTGGGTCAACACCAGCAAATACGTCTCGATACAAAGTACGAGAACCATGCCAAATATGACCAAAGAAGAATAGAAGGGCAAAACAAGCATGACCGAAGGTAAACCAGCCTCTAGGACTAGTATGGAATACCCCGTCAGAATTTAGGGTTGCAAGGTCGAAATCGAAAGCTTCTCCAAGTTGCAAACGACGGGCATATTTTTTAACGGATATGGGATCGCTAAAGGTTTGTCCGTCTAAAGCACCACCGTAGAAACTAACGGTCACACCAGTTTGCTCGATACTATATTTGGATTCTGCACGACGGAAAGGAATATCCGCACGAACTACTCCATCAGCATCAGACAATACAACAGGGAAGTTTTCAAAGAAGTTGGGGATTCGGCGGACAAATAATTCTCTGCCTTCACTATCTGTAAACACAGCATGTCCCAACCATTCTTGAGCGATTCCGTCACCACTGTCCATAGAACCAGTACGGAATAAACCACCTTTTGCGGGGCTATTGCCGACATAGTCGTAGAAAGCTAGTTTTTCAGGAATTGCTGACCAAGCTTCCGATAAAGATTTACCGCTGGCTAGATCAGTTTCCACCCGACGCTGAATCTCCTGCTGGAAGTAGCCTTGGTCCCACTGATAACGAGTGGGCCCGAATAATTCTATTGGGGTTGTCGCGTTGCCGTACCACATAGTACCAGTGACAACGAATGCAGCAAAGAAAACCGCAGCAATACTACTAGATAGCACGGTTTCGATGTTCCCCATCCGCAGGGCTTTGTAGAGCCTTTCTGGAGGACGAACACTAAGATGGAATAAACCAGCAACAATGCCAACAACTCCAGCTGCAATATGGTGAGCGACTACACCACCAGGGTTGAAAGGATTAAATCCGGAAGGTCCCCATGATGGCGCCACAGCTTCGATATGACCTGTTAGGCCATAACCGTCAGAGACCCACATTCCAGGCCCCCAAAGACCTGTGAGGTGGAACGCTCCAAATCCAAAACAAAGAAGACCCGAAAGGAAAAGATGAATACCAAACATTTTGGGTAAGTCAAGGGCTGGCTTACCAGTACGGGGATCAACGAATAATTCTAGATCCCAGAAAACCCAATGCCATACTGCGGCGAGGAATAGCATTCCCGAAAGAATGATATGAGCGATCGCTACTCCTTCAAAAGACCAGAAGCCAGGATCTACACCAGTTTCACCGGTAACACTCCAGCCACCCCAAGAACCAGTAACTCCGAGACGTGCCATGAAAGGTAGTACATACATACCTTGACGCCACATAGGATTTAGAACTGGATCGCTGGGATCAAAAGTTGCTAGCTCAAACAGAGCCATAGAACCTGCCCAACCTGCTACTAGGGCAGTGTGCATTAAATGCACTGAAATCAGTCGTCCCGGGTCGTTTAGTACGACCGTGTGAACTCTATACCAAGGTAGTCCCATTGACTACGCTCCTCCTACTTGAGTAATTTATTTGCTTAGACCTTATTGTATTTTTTTTGTCTTATACTCTCATTGCCGAGTTGGCCAAAATTTTTTGGCGACAAGCTTGAATGAGTTAGACTTGTTTTAGGATGACTTTAATTTCCTATTTATCTAAAGAAGTGTAACTATTGTTAGAACCTATTGCAAGACTTTACGATTTTTATCTAATAATCGTTAAAAAATATTACAATATTCTAATATCAGTGAACATTTGACAGTAAACAGTTAACAGTAAGGAAAAATCTAGTTTTCTTGCTTGATTATTTGTTCGGCGTCTTTGAGAACGTCAATAACTTGTTCTGCGCTGATAAGCCTTTTGAGGACTACTTGCCCGATGTTAGACTTTTCGTTTGCCAGAGGCCTGACTTCCAGCATAATGACGGCATCTTCCACTTCATAGAGCCATAAAGTCTCCTCATTCTGTATGATGCCATAATTTAAGGGTTTAATTTCCGGCTTTCTTCGCCAAGCTGCTCGATTCCAAAGACCGCCAAATTCCCAGACTCGCCCATAAGTCCATCCTTCTGAGAGAAAAAAATACTTCACTGTATTCCTACTTATCTTGTTTACTCTTGAATGTTCGTTACCAGTTCCACATTACAGGGTTATTGTCCAGATGATCCGTAACTTGCTGAGCAATTTGCGAAATTTTGCTAATTTCTGCCGCAGAAAGTTGCACTTTTGTGGCTTGAGCGTTACTGATTGCTTGTGAAGAATTGCGCACACCGGCGATCGCATTTGTTTGAGGTTGAGCGATTAACCAAGCTAAAGATAGTTGAGCCAGATTACAATTATGGTTTTCTGCTAGGGGACGAAGTTCACTTAATGCTTTTTGGGCTCTTTGGGCATTTTCTCCATTGAAGAGTTTATTTTTACTTCGATGATCTCCTTCAGCAAATTGATGGTTCAAGCCAAATTTACCGGTCAGTAATCCTTGGGCGAGGGAAGAATAGGCCAGAATCGAAATTTGATTATCAATACAATAGGGCATGGCATCGGTTTCTACCTGTCGCCAAAATAGTGAATAGGGAGGTTGGAGACTGTCGATTCTGCCGTAACCAGAAGCTTCTGCTAGTTGCGCCCCTGAAAAATTGGAGACGCCGATCGCCCGAATCTTGCCTTGTTCTTGCAGTTTAACCAGCGCCTGCATGGTTTCTTCGATAGGGACAATTTCGCTGTTAAAAGCTCCCGAAGGCCAATGAATTTGGTAGAGGTCTATGTAATCGGTATTGAGATTGGTTAGAGATTCTTCGCAGGATTCGATGACTTGATTGTATTTGAGGCGATCGGCAAACACTTTAGTGGCATAAACTACCTTGTCCCGTACATCCGCAAGAGCTTTAGCGACGATTTGCTCCGAATGGCCTTTCCCATAAACGATCGCTGTATCAACAGTGGTAATCCCAGCCTCATAAGCATCGCGAATTGCCTTGATGGTTTCTTGATCATCAATGTCTGTCCACATTGCCTTTCCTGCCTGCCAAGTACCTGTGATGATCGGTGTGATTTGAATTTCAGATTTGCCTAATTGACGTGTTTCCATGATTAGTTCCCCCTAAGACTTATATTTCACGCTACAATCTTTCAGTATCTTGTTGACAATGTAGTTAAGTTTAAAATGTTTTTCTCCGAGTTATCGCCAATATTCCAGGAACTATTGCAACAGCCGATGGCCTTCTCTGGCGGGTTTTTCTCTGGGTTGCTCAAATTAAAACTTGATGAAGATCCTTTAGCTAGTTGGTTGGATCAGCAGAAGCACTCAGGAATTGACTATCATTAGAGGCTGCCCAAGTTATTACGCTAAGATTAATCGAGTAGAATATAAATGACCAGATAAGTTTAAAGTAATCACTAAATAGAGGTCAATATTTCATGGCTACTGTTGAGTTTGCTCTCGGCTTAACTATTGGCGCTATTTTCTATTTGTGGCAGCATTATAAATTTAGGCAACAGTTAAAGAAAATTGTGAACTCTGTTTCCCACCAATCTGATCGGGAGATTTCCTTGCCGCCTTTGTCCCTCATGCGCCGAGAACTTCATCATCTAGAGTCGCAAAGACAAAAATTGGCAGAAGAAACCAATAGTTGGCAGGAAATAGTAGAACAAGCTCCGGTTGGTTATTTACAAGTTGATCGAGAAAATCAGTTACTATGGTGTAATGAACAAGCAAGAATATTGCTTAGAATAGATCGTTGGCGGGAAGGGGAAATCCGCTTGCTCTTAGAATTAATTCGTTCCTATGAATTGGATTGTCTAGTGGAAAAAACCAGAAAATCTCAAGAATCCCAGGAACAAGAATGGACATTTTATGTCACTCGTCATGTGAGTTCTGCCTCATCTAATAGAGTCAATATTGAGACTCCTGATGCTCCTCCCCAACCTTCCCGTATCATAGAGGCGATCGCGCTTAAAGGATACAGTTTACCCTTACCTAACCAAGAAATAGGAATATTTATTGTTAATCGTCAACCGCTGGTAGAACTCTCTGCATCCCGCGATCGCTCTGTTGCCGATCTCTTCCATGAATTGAAAACGCCTCTAACTTCTATTTCCTTGGTGGCAGAAACTCTTGTCAAACGCATCGAAAATCCGGAGCGCCGTTGGGTTGAAAAAATGCTTCAAGAAACAACTCGTCTCATAAAACTCGTGGGAGAATGGTTGGATCTCACTCAACTAGAAGCAAATCCCCTCAATCATCTCAAATATGAAAAGATTGAACTACTCAATTTAATTGACTCTGTTTGGCAAACTTTAGAACCAATTGCCCAGAAAAAACAAGTTACGTTAAAACTCACAGGCAAAAACCCCTCGTTATTTTTTGCTGACAAATTTCGTTTAATCCAAGTATTTATGAATTTGTTGGAAAATGCGATTAAACATAGTCCGGAAAGAGAAACAATCGTCGTCCAAGTTAGTCAAAAACCTGTCTTCAACGACGGAAAATCATGGCAAATAATCATTGATATTATCGATTCGGGGACTGGATTTACTCCTTCTGATCTTCCTTATGTTTTCGATAGATTGTATCGAGGAGATAAATCTCGCTCTAGACAATTTAAGAGCAATTCTCCTGAAGGCAGTGGCTTAGGGCTTGCGATCGTTCAACAAATTATCCAAGCTCATCAAGGATTTATCAAAGCGAAAAATCATCCTGATCTAGGTGGCGCTTGGCTGCAAATTACGCTACCAGTAGCACAAATAACCCATAACTAAAGACTTTTGTTACAAAATACACATTTTGCTGCTCATATATATTCTCTAATTAAATCTTAATCTTCTAATATTATTTTATAGATAATTATAAATCCGCAAATTACTAAACGATAAGTTTATAAAATTAAGAAAGTGGTTGTTTCTTCTGCCTCCAATAATCCAGAAAGAACTCATTTGGAACGTTCTTTGCAAAGAGTTCAACAGGATGTTCTGAGAATGGGGACTCTGGTTGAAAAGTCTTTTCGCTTGAGTCATCAATGTCTCTTTGAAGGAGATTTACATGCTGCTAGTGAGATTATCAATTTAGATAAGCAAATTGATCGTTATTATCGTCAGATAGAATTGGATTGCGCCACTTTAATGACGTTACAAGCTCCAGTGGCCAAGGATTTACGACTGCTAAGTGCCATTATGCAATTGGTTAGAGATTTAGAGCGCATTGGCGATTATGCCCAAGATCTCACCGAAATGGCGGTCAAAATCCTCAAGTATCCTCCCCATAAATGCTTACCAGAAATTCAGGAAATGTCGGAACATGCTCAGTTGATGTTAGCGACTAGTTTAGTTGCTCTAGCTGATTTGGACGCGGCAACAGGGGCTAGTGTGAAGAGATTAGATGATGTAGTGGATGATGCCTACGACAGACTTTACAATTTATTGGCCTATCAAAAGGATGTTCCTGGTTTAATTGAACCGATTCTGCTTTTGGGCTTGATCATCCGTCACTTGGAGAGAATGGCTGATCATGCTACTAATATTGGTCAAAGAGTCTCTTATATTGTCACTGGAGAGAGAAAATAAAGGATAATTTCAATCAAACTCACAATGTTATTCTCCGCTAATTTGAATTAAAATGTTACCTCTATTTTAGGAGTGAGGTTGATAATAGAGGTTGATAATATTAACTCCCACTTCAGTTTCTAGTGAGATCAGTTGATTGAAAATTGGCATTTTTAAGTTTTATTAGGTTAAATTTATTTATAATTTTTCGTTTACTTTGGTGAGGATAAATAAACTACCATCGCCACCTCGACCGACTCTCACTGTTTCGTCAATATAAGTAATATTCAGGCTAGGAGTTCTGCCTTCGGGATTGCGAGCTTCGACAACTCTAATTGGATCAAATAGATTAGTCTGAATACCTAAAATTTGATTGATTCCTAGAAAGCGTTTTTTAAAATCAATATTAATTTTTTGATTAGGAAGTTGGTCATTTCCTTGGAGAGAAGGTTCAAAAGTGGCTGTTACCCTTACGTAACCAGATAACAAACCCGAACTATGTTGTACCCATGCCTTATTTTCAAAAGAAGCAGTATTAATATCAATTGTTTGATAAATTCTCCCAACCAGAAATCCTAAAGGTAAGCGTTTTAGAGCCCGAATTTCCCGAGCAGTTGAATATTGTAATAACCAAGAACCATCAAGTAAATTGCTAGCATATAATAGAGGTCTTGAAAAGGGGTTTAATTCTTCCAAAGCTAGGGTTAAGCTTTCGATGAGTTGAACTTTCTGAGGATTAATTTCTAAATCGGTAATGGGGTAATCAATAAGGGTGTCGAGATCGCTTTTTAGTTGTTCAATCTCAGAGAGTAAATTTTGCTTGATTTCTAAGCGATTTTGAATTTTTGGCATTTTTAGTACCTGTGATCTTCTCTTAGCTCTGATGCTAATTTTCTCATCAATGTGACCAATACAAACTCAGAAGAAGAATATTTATAATAAAACATAAAAATGACGGAGCAAAACTATTGTTTCCCCCGTCAAACGGTCAATGTTTAATAACTAATGGTCAATGGTCAATGGTCAATGGTTAATTGGCACAAGCTGCACAGCCATCAATAGATTCCTTGAAATCATCTTTCTGCACCGTGCGAATGTAATAAACCGCTTTGCAACCCTCCTGCCATGCCATTAGGAGTGTGTCCAAAATATCCTTAGCTTTGAGGGACCTTTCTGGCTCGTCAGGAAAATATACTCCCTGGTTGAGATTGAAAAGCAATTCCATGGAAATTCCTGTGTCAATCCATTTTTGAATGGTGGCAACTGCTTTGATCACGATTTTTTGATCGAGAGTTTTGTTCTCGTGATAAAACCAGAAAGCATCCTTAATAAATGGTGGCGCGATCGGCACTGTTCCTTTGGCCCATTTATCGTAAAAGAACTTGCTGTAAACTGGTAATATACTTGCGCTACAACCCTGTACTAAAGAAGAAGAAGTATTCGGCGCGATCGCTGTGATATGGGAATTTCGAATGCCATATTGCTGAATATCTTGAGACAGCTTGACCCAGCGTTCCTGATCCTGCGCATGTTCTAAAAACCATTCTACAGGCTTAGCCCCAATCAATTTGCCCTGATTCCATTCGCTACCACGAAAAGCTGCATAAGCACCTCGATCTTTGGATAGCTCCATTGATGCCTTGGTACACCAGTAACCAATTTCTTCAAATAGAAAATCAATTTCCGAGATACTTTTATAGGTCAAACTGCGTTTAGCCAACCAGTCTGCTAATCCCATCGCACCAACCCCAATAGTGCGGTATTTGTCGTTATGGGCTTTGCTCGCTTCAAAAGGAGGGCTAGTAATATCAATTGTGTTGTCAAGTATTCTGACTGCTAACTGACAGATATGGGCTATTTCCGTTTCGGCAATATTGGCTAGATTAAGGGACACTAGATTGCAAGAATGTCCTTCAACTCCTGGCTTGACATTAGAAAAGCTCTCGCAGCAAAGATTTACTCCAGGAATATAGCCTTCATGTTTGTTGGGATTGGCCCGATTGATCGTATCTTTAAAGGCTAAATAGGGCATTCCCGTTTCCACCTGCGATCGCATAATTTCTTTAAAGAGTTCGCGGGCGTTAATTTTTTTATAAAGCTTAATTTTTTTGCCTAGTTCCGCTTCAATGCGAGCATAAGCTCTTTCAAAGTCTTCCCCCCAAAGCGATGCCAACTCAATTCCCAATTGAGCCTTTACTTCATAGGGATCAACCAGCGCCCATTCTGCTTTGGCTTCTACCCGACGCATAAATTCATCAGGAATCACTAATTGGGGAAATACATCATAGGCTTTGCGTCGTTGATCCCCATTTTCAGTTTGCATCTCCAGAAATTCGGGCACGTCTAAATGCCAAACATCCACGCCAACTGTAACGGCCCCAGCTCGACGCCCACCCTGGTTTACTGCGATCGCGGTGTCATTGAGTAACTTAATCCAAGGAACAATGCCCCCAGAGGCTTTATCTTTACCCATTACCCAGCTGCCGGTGGCCCGAATCCGCGAAACATTAACGCCGACACCGCCGCCATTTTTGGAGATTCTCGCAGTATTGGTGATTTCGCTGAAAATACTTTCTAAATTGTCATCCATCGCGACAATAAAGCAACTGCTCAAAGAACCATTGGGAATTCTCAGGTTAGCGAGAATGGGAGTTGCCAGAGATATTTTTCTTTCTGCGATCGCCGTGTAAAATTGTTTAGCGACAGCTAATCTATTCTCTGGTTTTTCTAACTGAGCCAGCAACAAAGCACAAGTTAGATAGGCCTCTTGAGGCAACTCGTCGGTCAATAAATATCTTTTAGTTAATAAAACAGCACCGGCATAATCGTAATCGAGATCCCAATCCTGATTAATCCAAGAGCCAGCTACCGCTAATTCCTCAGGGGAATATTTGAGGATCGCCTTATCATAACGCTCTGCGGCAACCTGAAAGGCAACGCTTTGGGGATAATTATCATATCCAAAACCTCGACTTACCAGAGTATCTTTCCATAAACTCCAAATATGGAGTCTTCCCGCAACATAACGCCATTCTGGTTCTTGGGGACTACACATCGATAAGGCACAATCAATCAGATTATCCTGGATTTCTCTAGTGGTAACCCCATTTTTCAATCTAGTAGTCAATCCAGCTTCTAAAGTAATAGGATTAACATCTTTCTCTGCACAGGCCCATTGGACGACAGAACGAATCTTTGTAATGTTGAGATCGGTAGTGGAGCCATCTCTGCGGACTACTTGAATATTTTTTGGGGTCTTCGGTAATGAAACAGTTGGTAGGGTTTGGATTTGCTGCATATATTTGAGGACTCAAACCAGTTGATTGTCTTATGAATTAATACTATAGCTCATCTCCACAGTACATATGGTGCTTTTTTAAGAATATTAAGTTTTAAATACGCCATATGTAGTTTTGGTTTTTTTGGTGAACACTAGCAAATTACCCGTGATGCTGCTATAGTTGCCTCTAACGCACTCGAAGGGATTATAATTTGGGGATTGAAAAGTCTTTGTCCTTAACTTCTATTCTTTAAAAAATAAGACCTTCGGAGCAAAGCTCCGATATTTACCCCCACTACAATTAAATCAATCAATTTCTCAGTGGATAAGCAGAGCAACGAAACCTATCTAAATCACCCTAACTTTGGGCTTCTTTATCGAATTTGTCTGATTCAAAATAATCAGGAGTTATTTACAACTCTTTATGCTCAACGTTTATTTTTCTTGGTAACTATTAACACCGACGGGTTCAAGTTTGATCCGATCACCCGATCTGATGCACGCTTAATGGTAGAGGTTCGTCTCAGAAAATTGCGTTCTCAAAATAGTGTCGATCAATATCAGGAACTACAAAAAGCATATAAAAGAACTTTTCAATAGACGTAAAGAACCATTAAATTAATAAGAACTCGCGTAAGAATCAAGAGGTCAATTTGAACATAAAAGGAAGTTAATAGTTTGTTTATATTTCTTTTTTTAAAACTAAAGGCATCATTTCTTCCATAGAAGCAGAAGACATACTTGACTCTATTTTTGATTGAATAAAACTGGCCAGAAGCTGATTAACTGAACGGATTTCTGGTGAGGTGTCATATTTATAAACAATTTCATAAATGCGCTGTTTGATGAGTTTATTCGTCTTGCGCAGAGGAACTTGTTTTTGTTTTTTTCTGATTACAAGATCGGGTTTGCAGCTTCGATCTTTGAGATCTGGAAGGCCATATTCCCGCCAATAGCCTTTATAGATATGACTTTTGTCATTTTGATAAAGTTTAAAGCTTGGTAAACTAGGAATATATAAAGAATAGAAACCTGCTTCTTTAGCCACTTGGAAAGTCCCATAGTTCTTTTCTCGTTTATCTAGTAATTTACTAATAGTTAATGACAAGGAAGGGAATTTTTGCGCTAAATCGGCTGAACTATCTTGGGTTACCATGAACTATCTTCTTCGTTATTAACCAACCGCATTATTATATACATAACCCCGATGATTATCTAAAGTTTCTTATCGTTTCAATCTAAAAATGAATCTTAATCTTCAAACAGAACAACCAGCAAGCTTAACTATTATTGGTGCTGGTGCCTGGGGTAGTGCCTTGGTTAATCTTGCTCAAAAAGCAGGAAGCCGAGCACAATTATGGTCTCGTCGTAGTTTTCAATCGTTAAAATCAGTCACCCAAGATGCGGAAGTGATTCTCTGTGCAACTTCAATGAAAGGGGTTAACAGCACGATCGCCCAACTTCAAAAAATCTCAATTCCTGAAACTACAATCTTAGTCAGTGCAACCAAAGGTCTCGATGCGATAACTATGCAAACACCGTCTCGGTTATGGCAAACCGCCTTTCCGCAAAACCCCGTGGCGGTTCTTTCGGGCCCCAATTTATCCCCAGAAATTGTGCAGGGTTTACCTGCTACCACTGCGATCGCAAGTACCGTTCAGGCTGCTGCGGAAAAAGTACAAAAGATGTTCTCCTCAGATTTGTTCCGGGTCTATGTCAACGATGATCCCATAGGGACTGAGTTAGGCGGTACGTTGAAAAATGTTATCGCGATCGCGGTTGGAGTCTCTGATGGCCTGCAATTAGGCACCAACGCCAAATCTGCCCTGATCACCCGTTCGCTCAAGGAAATTATCGCTGTAGGCACTCATTTGGGAGGCAAAAGGGAAACTTTTTGGGGTCTTGCAGGTTTAGGCGATTTGCTTGCGACTTGTAGTAGTAGTCTCAGTCGTAATTATCGTGTCGGCTACGAACTAGCTCAAGGTAAAAGTTTGGCTACGGTTTTAGATGAGTTGCAAGGCACGGCCGAAGGCGTAAACACAGCTCATGTTTTATTGAAACTTGCCAAGACGCAAAATATTCAAGTCCCGATTTGTCAGCAAGTTTGTCTGTTGCTGAATGATGAGACAACTCCCAAAGAAGCATTAGATGCCTTGATGAATCGTGAGCTGAAATCAGAATTTATTAAGTAAAAAAGTATTCAATTGTGCAAATACTAAAGTTGGCTAATTATTATGATTTTTCAATTGTTCTTTTAAAGATGCCAACGAAGCCCAACGATTATCAACTTGGGTTGTTTCCTCGCCAGCAGCAACTTGAGTTGCACCAACACAAGATTCCCCACAAACTTGACGGATCGGCATAGCTAAAGACAATTGTTCATAAATCCAGGTCTGGGGTTCAAAATATCCAGTGGGAGATAAGTTTTCGGACAACTCTTCCAAGAGAACTTCCCTTTCTAAGGGCAAATTTTCCAAGTCTGGATTGCCAGCTTCGAGCCAAATCAATTCTGAGGTTGCAATTTTTAAGCGATGATTGTAATTTTGCACACAGCGATCGCAGATTAAGGTAACAATAGTTTCTGCCTCTACTGACACATCCAGAAAATTGCCTCCATGTCGCACAATTAATGTTCCTTTCACCGGAGTCAAAGTATCCAAGCCAGAAATAGAGTTATTAATGGAAATCTCAGTGGTCTGGTCTGGGGCTTTAAGTAACTTAGGGATATAAATCGCTTCCATGACTAAAAAACGAGGGTGAAAGTGACCCTCGTAATAAAAAACTATCGTAATTTGACAATTAATTTTCGATGGGGTTCTTGGCCTCGACTTTCTGTGGCCAAATCTTCGGAATTTTGCAAAAAGGAGTGAATTTGTCTTCTCTCTGCGGAGGACAAATCGCTAATCTCAACTTCCTGACCAGTTTCTCTTACTTGGGTTGTGGCTTGATCTAATAATGCAGTCAACTCCTGATACCGTTTAACACGATAACCATCCAACTCAATAGTATAAGAACCTTGAGCATTTTGTTCTCGATTGATGTTCAACAGAGTATTCGCTAGATACTGAAGAGCATCGATATTGTGACCCTTTTCGCCAATTAACAATTGAGATTGTTCGGGGGATAAATTTGCCGCTTCGATGTTTAGCCAACAAGAATCGAGATCTTCGGGAATGGTCTCAAAACCCTCTGAGATCGCAGTTGCTGGCATCCCCATTAAGGCCAATACTTTCTCCAGCCAAGATTTACCTCTTTCTACTTGATTTTCCATAATTTATTTAACCAGAAGTTTTTTGCTGCTTCTTCTTAGAGCGCTTGCGCTCAAAGGGTATTTCCTCTCGGCCTTTTTGTTCCTTTTCCTGTTCGTCTAAGATTTTTTGCAAATTATCTGGCAAGGGTTCACGAGTTAAAAACCAGGTTTGACCCATTTGGAAGATATTCGCCACCACAATATACATTAATACCCCAGCAGGTAGAGGGAAAAAGAGGAACATCCCACTAAATAACAAAGGAGTGATCTTGGTCATCGCTTGCTGCTGTTGTTCGTTTTCTGAGGCAACTGAGCCCTGGCCAGCAGTTGTGAGTTGCTGGTTGAAATAAATGCTAATCCCAAAGAACAAAACCATACCCAAAATATCGAAGTTGATGTTGCCATCCTCATCCATAACTCCGACTTGACCTAAAGCTTTGATGAATAAAAATCCTGTGTTAGCTGCAATTCCTGGTAATTTTACTTCGATGGTGGCATCCCCAGGAGCTAAAGGTATGATTCTGCCATCAGAGGTGATTTCAACTCTTTCAGAACCTTTCGTAATATTCCATTGGGGCGTAATGTCACTAACTGAGTACTCATTCAGTAAACTAGATAAACTCTTGCCTTCTAAAGTCTGAAATTCTATTCTAGTTGGTTCTCCCACTGCCAATGTACTACCCCCAGGCAATAAGGCTGCAAGTTTATAATGAACACCATCGTTAATATAGATATTTTGTGCTTTCGTTACGAAAGGTTGGGGAATAATTCTCTCGACCTGTGCTTTGGGGAGAATTTGGACATCAACAGTGTAGGGAGTGTCGGTGAACGGCGAACCACGCAAAGTAGCAAATAAAGCAAACAGAATGGGCATTTGGAGTAGTAAGGGCAAACAACCGGCCAAGGGGTTGCCAAACTCTTTCATTAATTTTCCCATTTCTTCCTGCTGTTTTGCAGGATCATTTTGATAACGTTGCTTGATCTCCTCTTGTCTTGATTTCATCAAGGGCTGAACGATTTTCATTTTTCGCATGTTGCGAATTTGTCCTGCACTAAGAGGATATACAGCAAAGCGAATTACCAAGGTGAGGGCAATGATCGCTAGACCATAACTAGGCACAATCCCGTAAAAGAAGTCCAGGATTGGCAACATAATGTTGTTAGAAATAAAGCCGATACCAAAATCCATTATTTAATCCGTCCACCCTTTGCGCGGTAATTTTCCACAGTCTAGTTTATCCCATCACCGATGAATCGAGATGGGTTTATTTGTTATACCAATTTAACTATACATCCAAAAATGTGAGTCTATTTCGCGATCGCCTCTGCTGATTGACCTGTTTTAATAGCTGCTCTTTCAGAAATATACTCATAAATCTCACGAAATTGAGGTAAAGCCCTTAATTCCAAACGACTTTTGTCTTTTAGTGTTATTACCAAATCTCCCCATAGGCCAACTCCTCTAGGAACCTTGACAACTTTAACAACCTGATTATAGATGATATCAGTTTGATCTCTGCCCATCCAACCACCAATGACAGAAACACGGCGGCTAGTAATGCGGTAGCGCAGCCATAGAGCTCGGACAATGGCTCCTACAGTTAGGGGAATACAAATTACCGTAAATGCCAGCAAGATATTGAATATCAGATCGCCCACATGGGGGCCACCCTCATAAAACACGTCTTCTTTAATACCCATTGATTATTTTCGTTTTTTTTAATAACTCTTCCAATTCTCGCAAAATATGGTCATATTTGCATTCAACTGCTGTCGGTTTGACCACAACCACAATTTTCCAACTATCCAAGATGCGAGGTCGTAATTCTAAGAAAGCCCCATTAATTTGGCGTTTAATGCGATTTCTAACTACAGCTTTTTTACTAACTTTTTTTCCTATGGAAACCCCAATACGGCTGGGACTTACTGGAGCTTCTTGCTCGCCGCTAAACTTTGCAGACAAGGCCCTTAAAATTAAATGCTTGCTATGACGAGATATTCCTTGCTTGTAAACAACACGAAAATCCCGCCAACTTTTCAGGCGATGAATTTGAGGCAATCCCACATTAATCCAGATACCTCTAATTTAAACAGACAAACGATGACGACCTTTTTTCCGACGAGCTTGAATTACTTTTCTGCCGTTTTTGGTTCGCATCCGAGCCCGAAATCCCGATTTTCTTTTTTGTTTGCGGCTAGTTCCGCCTAAAGTACGCTTAGTCACTTATTTACTCCTCCCTAGATAAATATATTTTTTAGATATAAAAAGTCACAATCCCTAATTATACAATAAGTGCTAGGGATCTATGCTGAGAATCCAGGTTCCTAGATGTTGCCTAATGGGGAGATCATCGGCTGGTAAGACTTGACAGTGGAAATAATAGGTTCCAATTTCAGGATTCTTGACATTCGAAAAAACAATTTCGACTTTTTTACTTTCTTTGAGAGGCTCTTCAAGATCGATTTCAATGATATAACTCTCTTTGTCCCAAATTACTTCTCGTAAAGCTAAAGATTCTTGCTTTTTACCCTTTTTAATGCGGACTTCTATTTTATCGACGTCAAATTTGCCGTCATAATAATCGGGATAGGCGATAAAAAATTTCGAGGCACCACCGATGAGCTTTTTCCCTGGCACTCTCAAGCGATAGCGATCGCGAGCATTGGCCTTCCCACCAAAATCAAGGTAGTAATCTAAAATATTTTCTCGACCGACACCACTGAAAATAGTTAAACCAGAATTTCCTTGAGCAAAGGATATCGTCGCAACCCCACCTAGCAGGCAACTAGAGAGAGCGAGACTAGAGAAAAGACGCTTGAAATTAAGTTTGTTCTTTAGCATAAAATTTGGGTTGAACAGAAAATTATCATCACTTTTTTAATTAAACTTTACCATTTTTCGACTTTAGCAAAGTTTCCTTAACTTTAGTGACGCTTGCCTAGTAAAAAAGTGCCAAGTTGCAAACTGAATCGCTCAATCATAATTGGCTATTTGCTCAAAGATTAAAATCCAGGGGGAATTAATACTTCATTGATTGGAATAATCACACCGTTGTCAGCCCGAATGGGATCGCCAGCGATCGATTGGTTGATTTTAACTCCTACTTTATTGCCGGCTAGGGGAATGCCAGTAATTTGAACAGAACTTTTGTCAAGTAGAGTAGCCACTGCCTGTCGTTTAATATCTTGTTCGTCAATAATCCCCGCAACCAGATGATATTGCAATAGTTTAGTAAGATTCTCCGGTTGAGACAATTTACTTTTGATGCTTGGGTCTAGAGCTGCAAAGGCTTCATTAGTGGGGACTAAGATTGTTATAGAATCCTGAGTCATGCTTTCTAACAGGCCCGAAGCTTCGAGTTGAGCATAAAAGCTTTCGTATTGGGGCGAAGTTTCCAGCACTTGCTCAACACTGGGCTCATCTTCACTTTGGTAAAACGCCGCAGCTGGACTAAAAAAACTAGCAGAGGGAAAGAAAAAAGAAGATTGTGCTAGAGAAGCGGTAGAAAAGGCGATTGCACTGCTTGCCAGACCTAGTCCTAACAACAATTTTTTAAACTTTTGTCGAGGTTTCATAATTTTTAGCTTCCTAATAATAAATTTGAAAACAGCAGATCAATATACATTTATTATATCTCTAGGTTATAGTGGGGAATCTTATGTAGGAAACTCAGGTTATTATCAGAAAATACTGCTAGGATCGGAACCTATAAGATATCCAGCTCGCAAGGGTTAGACTATATATAGGAGTCCATATCTTAGCCCGAAGAATAATAAACCTTAAGATCGGTAAATTAACTGTCTTTAGAGAAGAGTAGAATGTCCCAGATAGAAGATAGTCAAAGCAATTGGGAAAATTCGGTTAGAATTCCCAATGAATCTATCGAATCTAACATAAAAATTATTGGTCAGCGCTATCAAATTGTTCAGGAGTTAGATAGAGTGGGAGACCATAGGATCTATTTAGCAGAAGACAAGGATATTATGAGTAGTCCTCTTTGTCTGATCAAGGAGATTGCCTATGGGGAATCAGAGCAGGGAATAATAGCAAACAACCATACTAATTGGCAGGAAATAGTTTCACTACAAAATCAATTAGCACTTCACCCTCGAATCCCTCAAGTTCTCAATTCCTTTGCCGAAGAGTCCTATTTTTATTTGGTTTTGGAATACTTGGAAGGAGAAAGCTTATCGCAACAGGTAACAAATCAGTGTCTCAATGAAAACCAAGCAATTATTCTGTTGCAGGATATCTTGGAAATTTTGTATTTTGTTCATGATAACTATATTGTTCAGGGTAATATTCAACCTTCAAATATTATTAAAACTGCCATTGATCAAAGATTTGTGATTAAAGATTTCAGTAATATTCTTTTAATCCAGGTCGGAGATATTGAAACTCAAAACCTCAATGCTGATAGCCGGACTTATAATCAATCAAGTTTTCTCGCCCCTGAATATATTGTTGGTAATCCTATTTTTAGTAGTGATCTTTATGGTTTGGGAAAAACTGCTATCTACGCTTTAACTGGTAGTCAATCGACTAGGGCTCAAGATCTGACTACTGATGTCGAAGGCAAAAAAATTCATCCTCAACTAAAAAAAATCTTGGCTCGCATGAGTGATGCCAATGTCGCAAAAAGATACAATTCTGTGCTGGAGGTTATTAAGGATCTTAATAAAATATCGACGGCAAATAATCTTCAGGAGTTGACTATTAGCGACTTGGATCCAACTAATATTGGTCAGACTTTAAAAGATACAAAAGGCAATAGTTCGGCTCCTCCTGGTAATACTAATATACTGAGCAAGCTTTCTCCTATTTTTAAGCCACTCCTGGGTTTAGTTACTGTAATTGTTTTACTGGAGTTTTTTTCTCCATTTCTAAGGCCCAACTATTATATTTTGCGGGGCAAACAGCTATTAGACACAGAACCAGGAGCTGCTTTAAAGCGTTTTCAATCGGCAATTGAGCTGCACTCTAAATCTGCTTCTGCTTGGAAAGGAAGAGGTACTGCACTTTATAGCTTAGAACGTTATCCAGCTGCTCTGATCGCTTATGACAGGGCCATTCAGCTTAATCCTAAAAGTGAACAAGCCTGGAAAGGACGAGGGGATACTCTTTTCCGTTTAGAACGTTTTGAGGCGGCCTTAACTTCCTATAATAAGTCTTTGCAGATACAGCCTAATAATGCAGATAGTTTAAATCGCAAAGGACGAGCTTTATATAAATTAGAACGTTATCAAGAAGCTCTATCAGCGCAGAATGCCGCTTTGAAGGCCAAGCCTAATTATGCTAGAGCTCTAAGCGATCGCGGAATTGTTTTAATCGGTTTGGGGCAATATCAAGAAGCGGTGGAAAGTTTTGATCAGGCTCAGGGTATAGAGCCTCTTAACCCCGAATTTTGGCAAAATAAAGCTCTGGCTTGGCAATATCTTGGCAAAAATCAAGAGGCGTTCCGTCTTTATCAAGAAGCCCTACAAGCCTATGACACTTTGCTTCAGGATGATCCCCGGAATGTGACAGCCTTAATTGATAAGGGCAATGTGTTGACGAAACTGCAACAGCATGAGAAGGCTCTAATCGCTTACGAATTGGCGATCGCGAATAATCCTGACTCCCATTTGGCTTGGTTAAATAAGGGTAATGTCTTATTTGCCCTCCAGCAATATCAAAGGGCCCTTGAAGCTTTTGACCGCGCCCTGAAGTTGAATCCTGAATCCTATATCACTCAGCATAACCGAGGCTCGCTACTTCGAGATGGTTTAAAAGATTATCCTGAAGCGATCGCATCCTATGACAAATCGATCGACTTAAATCCTATTTTCTATCATGCTTGGCGCGATCGCGGATTTGCCCTCAGTCAAAGTGGGCAACAATATCTGGCCTTAGAATCTTTTAAAACTGCTTTGGAAATCAAACCCAATGATTATAAATCGTGGATCGGCAGAGGTATTGCTTTATCTTCTCTGAACGAAATGAATCAGGCGATCGCAGCCTTTGATAAAGCAGAATCTATTCAACCGAAAGACCCCTTTGTCTTAATAAATAAAGCTTCCGCATTAGAAAAAACTGGTCAGCGCCAAAAAGCCTGTGTCACCTATAAAAAAGTGACCACACTCAATCCCAGTTTCACCCCTGCAATCTCAGCCTTAGAAAGATTGGGCTGTGAGCAATAGAAAGTCAATGGTTAATGTTGATTTTACCTGGTTTTCAGCAGCTCAATAATTTGATAATTGGCTTCAGGAAAATTAAACTGGTCGAGTTCTTCGATATTTACCCAGCGAGTTTCCTGACATTCGATCGCCTGGGGCTCTCCTGCCAAATGCTGACAGTCATGAACAAACAAAGTCACTTTAAACTTTGAATAATCATGTTCAATTTCCATAATGCGATCTCCCACATTCACTGCGATCGCTAACTCTTCTTGAATCTCTCTTCTAATGCATTCTTCGACAGTTTCTGCCCCTTCTATTTTTCCTCCGGGAAACTCCCAAAACCCAGCCATCTCACCCTTTGGCAGTCGGCGATCTATAAGTATTTTACCTAGATTATTACGGATCACACCGACCCCAATCAGTTTATGGGGAACAGAAGACAAGTTACTGGACATGAAGCAATTAAGAATGAAAAACCAAAAATGGATAACTGTTAATTATCCATTGTCATTTATTCTTGGTCCAACAAACCACTATTCAGTGTTTGTAATGACTTATCAAAAGCCATTCTCTGTTCAGCATTTCTGATGAAATAGCCACTCATCATTGCAGAAGCCAGCAATCGGCCTAAATGTTCTCGATTAGTATTAATGGAAATCTCAAATTGTTCTGAGGGAAGGCTGCCCAACAAACCAACGATGTTTTGCTCCATCACCTGGAATACTTCCTTCGATTCGGGCTGCGAGAGTTGGGCAATAGTATCAGAATTTAGAGACTGAACATATTGCCAAAGTTGGTTAATGTCACCTTCACTGCTAAATACATTTTGGGTCCGATTTTCTCGATCCACCTGTTACCTCCTGAAGATTGTACTAACGGAGTCGTGTCAGTTAGTGATGCTAGCTTATACTGACCAATGTAACAATTGTATGACTACTTCGCATCAGGTAAAACCGAACCATTACTAGTAGAGTTTTCACTGCCCTTTGGCCTAAAACACTCACTTAACTAGCTAAATACTCTCTAATCACAGTTTTACGTTGACGAAGTTTGGTCAGAGCTTCTCGTTCAATTTGTCTAACTCTTTCCCGACTAATGCTCAAAAAAGTCCCTATTTTAGCTAGAGTTAAAGGTTTACCATCTCTCAAGCCGAATCTCAGGGAAATCACCTCTTGTTGTTGGGGAGTTAGCTCGGACATTAAGCGGCTGAGATCTTTTCTGAGTGAGGAAGAGGTTGCATAATCTTCGGGAGATTGACCCATATCGACCAACATATCCCCCAATTCAGTGTCATTATTGTCGCCAACTTTGACATCTAGGGAAATGGGCTGTCGAGATTTTTCCAGATAATCCCTAACCTGTTTAGGCGTTAGCTCAAGCTCTTCTGCTAACTCAGCAATAGTTGCCATTCTGCCTTTTTGCTGCGCTAATTTTCTTTGCGCTTTTTTGATTTTATTGAGTTTTTCTGTAATGTGAATTGGCAAACGAATTGTCCGTCCTTTCTCCGCGATCGCCCTGGTGATTGCCTGGCGAATCCACCAGTAGGCATAGGTCGAAAAGCGATATCCTTTAGTCGGGTCAAATTTTTCAACTCCCCTTTGCATCCCGATTGTCCCTTCTTGAATCAAGTCCAATAGGTCGAGATTACGCTTGAGATATTTTTTGGCGACGGAAACGACCAATCTAAGATTCGCTTCCACCATTTTTCGCTTAGCGGCTTCCCCAGCTTCGAGAGTTGTTTTCAACTCTTTAACGGAAAGCTTAGCTTCTTTTGCCCATTGAGAATAGGTCGGCTCTTGCCCTAATTTCTCCTGTAGAGAATCTTTGATTTTCACTAAGGCAATTTCTCTTTGTACTCTTTTTGCATAGTGAATTTCTTCTTCATGAGTTAGAAGATCTACCCGTCCAATTTCTTTTAAATAGCTTCTGACAAGATCGTTGGATTTACTTGCTGCTTTCATAATTTATTCCTTATTTTTTTCCTTGTGCTTGGATGATGGAGATTATTAAAGATCAATGAGCCTAAATTACATGAGCTGATTTTATCTGAGAATTTAAGGATTTTCACGCAAATAGGCGTTAAAATTAGACTTTAAATTGACCAGTATAAGTAGTAAATGAACTTTGGACGATCTAGTTGAAAACACTTGGCTATTTTCCGAATACAGTTCAAATCCGACTAGTATATAGTTGTTGTTGATAGAATTTATTTGTTTAATTGTTAAATATTGTAACAAAAATTAGAGATAAATACAATTTTGATCATAATCACATGGGTTAAGTACTATGGACTTTTCTATTTTCATTAGGAAATTACAAAGGATTATGCTGGATGAGCGTGCTAATCCGTAATTCTTTTATAGTTTTTTTACATGGTGAGTATTTGAGCAGACTGTAAATTTAACTTGGATGACAAGCAGACAAATCCATAGTTTTGCAGTTGCGCCTTAAGATTCAAGAAGGTAAGGAGCCCCGCATCATAACGATCAGGATACATGTAATAAAAAACGAGAACTGCATCCTAGAATACCGACTTAGTACTTTTTAACTTCTTTGTCAGTGGGAGTTTATCAGAAAAATTTCCTTATGACTGAGAGGTTTTTATGACTGGTAAGCTTACCAGAGGAGCCGTGAAGGTGACCGTCGAACCCAAACCTTCCCCCATGCTATAGAAAGAAATAGTGCCGCCCATCGCTTCGACTAATTTTTGAGAAATTGCTAAACCTAAACCAGTGCCCCCATAGGACTTAGTGCGAGAGCCATCCACCTGAAAGAAATTTTCAAATAATTTATTCTGCTTTTCGAGGGAAACTCCAATACCCGTATCAGCGACACTTATTTTGACCATTCCAGGAAATTGTTGAGCATCCCAGGTAACCTTCTTGTTACTAATTTCTGCGCTGACATAAACTCCCCCTTCATGGGTGAATTTGATTGCATTGCCCACTAGATTAAGCATCACCTGAAGTAAGCGCTGATAATTGCCATAGATAATAACAGGAGTTAAGGTGGCAGGGGTTTTAATCTGAAAACTAAGCTTATTTTGCTCTGCTTGGGTACGAATCAAATTATCAACGTCTTGAAAGAGATCAGCGAGTTCGATATCAGTTAATTCTAAATCTATTTTTCCCGCCTCAATTTTAGCGATATCTAGGATATCGTTAATTAAATTTAGAAGATGAAGGGAAGATTTGTAAGCTTCTTGCAGAAATTCTCGCTGTTCTTCCGGATTATCCGCCATGCCTTCCAAAAGCAGCTTGATAAAACCGATAATGCCGTTGAGCGGGGTACGCAATTCGTGGGATGTATTGGCTAAAAAATCACTCTTAAGACGATTAGCTTCCTCTGCTTGAAAACTAGCTAATTCCAGCTCCTGATATAACTTGGCATGAGCGATCGCTGTGCCCACCTGTTCTGCCAATTCTCGAAGTAATTCAATTTCTGCTGGTTTCCAGTCACGGTAGTGATCCCATTGTTGTAACAAGATTAAGGCATTACTCTCGTTATTATAGGGGGCAGAAGTCACCAGAACTGACTTACAATTTTGCTGGTTAGTCTCTAAGTTATCTGCCGCGATCGGGCTTGAAGAATTAAGAGCTTGTTTGAGATATAGTGCCTGGTCGATTTTTATTGTCGAACCCAGTGCCGAATTAACTCCCTGCTGGCGGTATTCTGCGACGACTTTAAGTTCGGTTTGAACATAATTTTGCGATAAAATCAGACACCGACTGACAGAAAACACTTCCCCTAAGCTATTTACTGTTTGCTGCCAAATTGTTTCTAAATTGAGACTTCGATGAATTCGTCCTGCAATCTGAGTTAGGAGTTTTTGATAGCTGTAAATGGGAACAGGAGGACTAGAATTATTTAAGGGAAAGATTTCCGATTCTTTTAGCAAATGTCCCATCACCAAGACAGTTGTCGGATCTCCCTGACTAGGTAATATGGGACTAACAATCAATTCTAAGGGAAAAGACTGTTCTTGATATTGAACCCAACAGTAAAACTGCTCTGGTAGGCGACGATCTACAACTCGATTAATTTTACTTAAATATTGCTGGCGATCTGAAGGGGTAAAAATTTCTTCGCAGGAAGAGCCGATAATTGCTGTTTTGTCTAGCCCAAACTCTTCTGCTCTGAGCCACCAGAATGATAGATAGATGCCAGCGCGATTTTGAGTGAAAATCATCTCCGCGCCCAAATTCCCCCAGTCAACAGAGTCAACGGAGTTAGCAATAGCGTCATCTGGAACTAAATCTGAATTAAATTCAGCGAACATCAGCAAATATCTTCGGTTGGGCTAGAGAAAAAGGTAATCGCAACCTCTTCCCTGAAACTATAACCTATAGATATGTAAAATCGCGACACTTAATCTGAAATACTTCAGCTCATCAATCACTATTTTTTGCTTTAACCTCGCTAAGCTCTGAAGGTTTTAGGGGTTAGGTTTTAGGTTTTAGGTTAAATTATTTGTAAAGATCAAATAAGGCTTGCAACCCGCTTTTGTAACCAGAGCCTAACGCATTCATGCGCCATTCTCCATCTTTACGATAGAGTTCGGCCATTACTAAGGCTGTTTCAATAGAATAATCTTCTGTTAAATCGTAGCGAATTATTTCTTCTTGATTTTCTACATTAACAATGCGCACAAAGGCGTTTGCCACCTGCCCAAAATTCTGTTTACGTTCTGCTGCTTGATGAATGGTTACCGCGATCGCAATCTTGACAACCTCATTCGGAACTTTCGTCAAATCCACTTCGATAACTTCATCATCCCCTTCCCCTGATCCTGTGCGATTATCCCCTTTAACTCTCACTGCTTTATCTGGATCGGGACTCTGGAGATTGTTGTAAAAAACGAAATGAGCCTCTGATACTAATTTGTCATTGCTTCCGAGTAAAAATGCTGAGCCATCGAGATCAAAGTCAGAGCCTGTATCTGTTGTTTTGAGATCCCATCCTAAGCCAATAAAAATATTTTTTAATCCCGGCGAAACTTTTTCGAGAGATACCCGTTGACCTTTAGCTAAAGAAATACCCATGATTTTATTGTTAAATTTCTAAATTTTTTTCTCGCCCTCAACGGTAGTCTTTTATTTGCAAATAATGCTTTTGTATTTAATAAATCTTTTCATTCCCAATAATCGAGAAACGAACCTTGACTGATTCCCGTCAAACGACGATATTTAAGCACGGCTTCTGCTTCACTAAGACTAGCGACAATATCTACTGCCATGCGAACTTTTTCTTGGTGAATATCTGCCCCTTGCTGTTCGCGATCGCCTAGTGCAATATATTCTCTGACGAATCTGACAGGAATAAAACTGAGATCCCCTTCTTCTATGGCCTCAAGATACATGGTGAATAGAGTGCGGACAATTCTTTTTTGTCCAAATCGTTGAGTAGCCAAACGGGGATTCGAAATTACGTAATACCAAACAATCCTTTGCAAAAATTTTAATTCTTGTTCTTTTTGCGAATCCTGTTGTAAATGACCGCGGCCTTGATATTCTGCACTTAATTTAACTGACTTGATATAGCTCTGAATTAACTGAGAACTAATTCGTTTAATTTGTGCTTTTTGTTCAAAAGTCCCCTGTCGATATTGCCCGCCCATATTATAGGTGGCATCAAGAAAATTTTGAAATCTATTGGGCTCGCTCTTAACTATTTGAGCTGTTGTATTTTGAGGGAATTCCCGTAACCATTCGGTGATAAAGTGATTGAGTTCATCTCTGTCCGTGGCTAATAACTCTAAGGGAATTAACCCAGCTAAATAAAAATCCTCCAAATCATGGACACTATAGGTAATATCGTCAGCATAGTCCATGATGCTCGCCTCAATAGTTTGGGTTTCATCTTTAGGGTTTCTAACGAAATTAAAGGCTTTTTGGTCGAGATTGTAAACTGAGTATTTACGCCATTTTGGCGAACTTTGATTGCTGCTCCGTAACCAAGGATATTTTAAGACGGCATTGAGAGTTGCTCTGGTCAGGTTCAAGCCATAGTAATCTATGCGATGGATTGCCAGTTTGGTTAGGACTCGAAAAGATTGGGCGTTTCCTTCAAAGCCATCTTGTAACCCATGTTTGACGGCGCATTTATCTAGTTCTCCTTCTGCAGTGTGACCAAAGGGAGGATGTCCTAAATCGTGAGCTAATGCTGCTGCTTCGACTACATCAGGATCAATTCCTCCAATTTTATTGGCGATTTCCGGTTGAGATTCAATTAATCTTTCAGCAAGTCTTCTCGCAACCTGACCTACTTTTAGAGAATGAGTTAAGCGATTGTGAAAAACATGACCTTCTTGGGCGGTCACCACTTGGGTTACTTGGGCTAAGCGACGAAAAGCCGAAGAATAGAGAATGCGATCGCGATCTATTTGAAAAGATTTTCTGCGATCGCCTGGTTTATTTCCTTGACCATCAAAAGGCTGGTACTGTCTCTCTTCTCTTCTCGACATAAATCAATGAGCTACGAGCATTTGAGATCACTATAGCGAAGTCGGAACTAACATTTGAGTTCTAAGTCCCAACTAGAGGTAAACTGAGCTTTGCCTTCTTCGACTAGTTTCCAAGCTGCTTCTTTTACTGTGCGATGAGACAAAATCAGCTCTTCCGTGAGATTTGCTTCTAATTCCTGAAGACTCATGGGAGCTTGCTTCGCCTTAAGATGATCTAGGAGCAGACATCTAGTTTTTTCCGTTTTTTCAGCAGCCGGCACGTTCATAGTAAAAATCGCTTTAACCTGAGATTAAGAAAATTGTTTACACTATCCATAGAGTTTTATACCACATATTTTCGAATCCTGGCTCTGCATATAGTGTAACTGCCAAGGGATGTGGTTAAAGTCAAAGAAAATTTAATTAATCTAAAAAAATAATTAATCAGGGGAAAAGCTACTGTTTCCTAGGAACAGCAATAAATACTAGCTTAACTTATGGTTCTAATTGAGATAATGGCGGGAGGCGGATTTGAACCACCGACCTTCGGGTTATGAGCCCGACGAGCTACCAGACTGCTCTATCCCGCGGCAGCTTACGCAGTATAACAACAAACCTCAGCGAAAAGCAAATTTATTTTTTAGCCATCAATATTCAATGTTTAATATTCAATGTTTAATGTTTAATGGTGAATAACTAAAAGAGTTGCCAATCAGGAGAGTTCAACCTTTTCAAGGTTTCTAGGCGTTTGCTAAAGTACCGGTAATCTAACCTTGACCAGCAATGAATCACAGAAGCATTAATATTAATTGCCCAAGCCCAAATATGTGCTGTTTGAGTTAGAGCTTGCAAACAATCCTCCTCTTCAGAAGTTAACTTTTGTACTGTTTGATAACCCTCAAAAAAGGCATCCCTAATTTTTCGATTCATGCCTGCTCTGAGAGATACCTGTAGGAACTTGGCGATATCAAAGGCACGCCAGCCATAACCGCATTGGTCGAAGTCAAATAAAGTAATCTGATTATCTTCTGTGAAGTGAATATTGCCGCTATGGGGGTCTCCCCAACAAGCAGTCCATAAAGGTGATTGTCGAGGCAATATTTTTAATTCTGCTTTAATCTGAGTGATATTATCACGTAAATATTTTAAATCTTCTGGTCTTTCTTCTAAAAACGGTGCGATCGTGGTTAGAGAATGATCTAAAAGATATTCCAGAGACAAAGTCTTATTAGTTAGTTTCTCTAAAATTAGACTATGGTGTGATGGTCGAAATTTGGTTCCTATTTGATGTAACTTAGCCAAAGAGCGGCCAAAGATTTCACTTTGGGCGATCGTGAGGTCTCCCAGGGGAACTGTTCCTTTGGCGTAGGGAAATAAGGCCGCATAGCGATCGCCTTCCAAGGCTTCCACTGTTACAAAAAGGTCATCTGCTCTAGTTCTCAACGGATAAGCTACAGGGAGCGAATTTTGATATAAAAAATCCAGCAATTCCAACTCGAATTCAATATCTAGCCGAGAGCGCCAGTGATGATGAGACACTCTAAGAACGTAATATTCCTGTTCTGTTTCTACTAGATAAACATCACTCAAACCGCGATTCCACAGCAGACAATTAGTGATCGGTTCAATTGAATAATTGCTCAGCACTTGTTCTACTAATGCTTGGGGTGACAAAGTAGAATAGACGACAGGAAATGCGGGCTTTGACCTGGCATGACGCGGATTTCGGGAGGTGCTAATAATCACATCTATCACGGGTGTACTTGCATATGGTCAATTATTCACACTACTCTTCTTCTGCTGTGCATAAGGTATTCATATATACCATTGACCAGCAAAAGAACAATCAAAATATCAGAGTTTCATCACATAAAAATCCCAGCTACACAATTAGGTGTTAGGTTTTGGGTTTTAGGGGTTAGGTGTTAGAGAAAGCCCGAGAAATCAGAAAGCTATTATTATATCGAGGTAGACTCCTATGGATAATTAAAGATTCAGTAAGCAATTAATTATCCATGTGTCAATCAGTCTAAATCTTGGAATAAAGGAGTACTCAGATAACGTTCGCCAAAGCTAGGTTGAATCACTACAATTAACTTGCCTTTATTTTCTGCTCTTGCCGCTACTTTAACCGCCGCAGCGATCGCAGCTCCCGAAGAAATTCCCGATAATAGACCTTCTTCTCTGGCTAGACGACGACCATAATCAAAAGCCTCATCATTGCTAACTGTCACAATTTCGTCTATCAAATCCACAGCTAACACTTTGGGAATAAACCCCGCGCCAATTCCCTGAATTTTATGTCCCCCAGGATTTCCTCCTGATAGCACAGGACTGCCAATGGGTTCGACTGCGATCGCCTTAAATCCTGGTTTGCGCTTTTTAAGAACCTCGGCAATCCCTGTAATCGTACCTCCTGTACCCACACCAGAAATTATCATATCTACTTTGCCATCCGTATCTTGCCAAATCTCTTCTGCGGTCGTTAAACGATGAATTTCGGGGTTAGAAGGATTTTCAAACTGTTGCAACATGTACGCATTAGGAATCGACTCTTCGAGATCTTCCGCCTGTTGGATTGCTCCCTTCATGCCTTGATCCGCCGGAGTTAGTTTCAATTCTGCCCCAAAAGCCTTTAACATCGCTCTTCTTTCGAGACTCATACTTTCAGGCATCGTTAAGATCAGCTTATAACCTTTAGCTGCTGCTGCCATTGCCAAAGCAATTCCCGTATTCCCTGAAGTTGGTTCGATCAGGGTAGTTGTGTTAGGAGAAATTAACCCTGCTTTTTCCGCAGCAAGGATCATATTAACTCCAATGCGGTCTTTAACCGAAGAAGTGGGATTCATACTTTCTAGTTTCACAGCAATCTCGGCTACACAACCTTCAGCAGCTGCAATGGAGTTTAAACGTACTAAAGGAGTATTTCCGATTAATTCCGTAATATTATTGGCAATACGCATAGTTATTGTAGAGCTCCTTGACTTAATCTCAAATGGACAATTTTACGTGTAATTTTCATTGAACAATGATTTGCCATTATTGACACAGAAACTAAGTCTTTCTTAAGCCCATAGTTTTGTTGATGATTTTGCTGTCAGTCAAAAACTTTGCCCATACGTTCTTGAATATTTTTGGCTGCGAGGTAAGGGTCTGCTGCTTCTCGGATTGGTCTGCCAATCACAATATAATCAGCTCCATTAGTAAAAGCCTCTTCCACATCAACAGTGCGTTTTTGATCGTCAGTAACCTTATTGTCTACTGGTCGAATTCCTGGGGTAACAATCAAAAAATTTTCTGCTAGATTGCCCCGTAAATCCTTCGCTTCTAAGCCTGAAGAAATGACCCCATCGCAGCCAAGTTGAAATGCTCTTTGAGCTCTAGATAAGACTAATTGTTTGACATCACATTGAAATCCCAAATCATCAAGATCTCCGCGATCGAGACTGGTGAGCACTGTAACGGCTAAAATCTTTAAGGTTTCTCCCTTTTCAGCCACCGCAGCTTGGAGGATGCTGTCATTACCATGGACTGTAGCGAAGGTGGCACCTTTATTTCTTAGTTGCCTGACTGCTGAGGCTACTGTTTGGGGAACATCGAAAAATTTTAGATCAACAAAGATCTTTTTATCCTTTGCTAGTAACCATTCCAACATTGGATAATAGCTACCAGACATGAAAAATTCCAAGCCTAATTTGTAAAAGTTGACAGTATCATCTAGCTGGTTTACTAATTCTTTGGCCTTTTGTTGATTGTCAACATCAAGGGCAAAAATTAGTCTTTCAGCAGTAGGAATATTTTTATTTGAAATCAAAGAACTGTTTCCCCTAATCGACAAGTAGCAAGGATTTATTTTAAGGGGAAGTAGTCTCTCGAACAAGAGAAACTAACTAAGTATTAATTTTCTGGTTCGGGAGTTGGGGTTGCTGCCTCAGTACTTTTGTTTGCCAATTCTTCTTGGATTTGTGTCCGCAGCGCAACTAAATTGGGGTCTTCAGGATAGATTGCCACTAATTTATCTAGCGGCGCGATCGCTCCTTGCAAATCTCCTGTTTGTAAGCGTATTTGGACCAATGCCGATAGAGCATTTAGATTATTAGGTTCTCTAGCCAAAACCTTTTCATAGCCTTCGGCTTGCGCTTGCAATTGCGCCAAAGGATCAGCCGTTTCCGCCACAGGATTATTGGCAACAGCAGGATCTCTGCGCAATAAACTCCCAATAATCACTGCCCCGGTAGAGCCAACAAATGCCAAGCCAAAGACTACAACAAGAATACGTTGTAAATTTTTTTTATTCATAATTTTTCATTGAACATTGAACATTAATCATTGAGCATCTGCCCTCTGCCCTCTGACCTCTGCCCTCATTTTAAACTCGTTGTATTTTCGCCCCAAGTTTGACTAATTTGCTTTCAATGTTCTCATATCCGCGATCGAGATGGTGCAAACCGCTAACAATTGTTTTTCCTTGAGCCGCTAATCCTGCCAAGACCAATGCCGCAGAAGCTCTTAAATCTGTTGCCATAACTGGTGCTCCAGAAAGAAAGGCAACCCCATTAATCATGGCATGATGCCCTTTGATTCTAATATCAGCTCCCATCCGCTGCAATTCGGCAACATGACGCAGGCGATTTTCAAATACTGTTTCACTGATTACGCTATAGCCATCACTGACACTTAAAAGTGCCATAAACTGAGCTTGCATATCGGTGGGGAACCCAGGATAGGGGAGAGTTTCAATATCAGTAGCTTTTAACTCACCAGGAATTAAGCGCAAACAATCGCTGTCTTCTTGAACTACTTGACAACCAATTGCCTTTAATTTGGCAATTACCGGGACTAAATGCTCGGGGATAACCGAAGAAACAGTAATTTCTGATTGGGTAATCGCTCCTGCAACCAAAAATGTTCCAGCTTCAATGCGATCGGGGATAACTTGGTAATCAACAGAATGCAAGCGCTCGACACCGGAAATAATAATTTTGTTAGTACCAGCCCCAGTAATTTTTGCTCCCATGGCAATGCAGAAATTAGCCAAATCAACAATTTCTGGCTCTTGTGCTGCATTTTCAATAATCGTTTCTCCATTTGCTAAGGTAGCAGCCATTAAAAGAGTCTCGGTTGCTCCTACACTGGGATAATCGAGGTAAATATTGGCCCCCTGCAATCTGCGATCGCGCCCTGTAACATGGGCATGGACAATGCCTGATTCGATAAGAACCTGCGCGCCCATAGCTTGTAAGCCTCTAACATGAAGATCTACAGGTCTTGCTCCAATCGCACAACCTCCTGGTAAAGGGATGCGAACATTGCCAAATCTTGCCAGCAATGCGCCAATGGCAAAGAAACTCGCTCGGAGTTGGGAAACTAGATCATAGGGAGCTTGGGTTGGATTAATATCTCTGGCATCAATATCAAGGGTATTGCCGTTTTTGATCAGTTTCACCCCCAAAGCTGTGAGAATCTGACTCATTTTCTTGATATCTGCAAGCTCGGGGACATTGCGCAACCGACAATCCTCGGGACATAATAGAGAACCTGCCATTAAGACTAAAGCAGAATTTTTTGCTCCACTAATAGTGACATCGCCTTGCAGGGAGTGACCACCCCAAATTTCTAAAACAGGTTGTACTGAATCTTGGACCATTGTTGGTTGTGCCAATTTAGAGATAGAGTTAATGGTTTTGTCCTCCGGATTATTATTAACTTTTGTATATAAAAATGAAATTATTTGTAGTGATCTTTACAACAATCACTGATTAAATCAAGTTTTGCTATAGAGACATTATTCCTAGTAAGTTACCCAGATTATGGTTTTCGATTCACAATAATCTTAAAAATCTCTTGGCGATTAGATATAAAGTATTGGATATAAGCTGTGAGCCGGGCTAGACTCAGGTTTTAATGTCTTTAGTCCGAAATTCGGTTTTAAGTGCCAAATCTCAAGTACCAAGTCCCAAATCTCCCATTGCTCATTCAGCAACCAAAGTATTGCTTTATGATCGGCAATTCGTCAACTAAATTAAGAAAAATGAGTTAGGAACCATATAATTGGTTGGACAAGGAAAGTTTTCTTAAGAATAAGAGTTAAATGATAAATTATGAGAAATCCAGAAAGAATCTAGGTTATTTCTATCTTCCCAATCTTTCCGTAGATGACTAAAACAATTCTTACTAGTCTTAAAAATCCTCTAATCAAGGAGATTCGTAAACTCCGACGAAGTAAGGAAAGACGTAAACAAAATTTGCTTGTACTCGAAGGAACCAACGCAATCGCGACGGCAGAAAGATTAGATTATCCCCTACATATTGTTCTTTATACTGAGAAATGGCAAGAAAGTCATCGGCAATTGTGGCAGAAAATTTCTGTTAAAGCCCCAAAATTAGAGTTAGTTAGTCCCGATTTGCTATCTGCGATCGCAACAACGGTAAGTCCTGATGGAGTGGTAGCCACAGCAGTTCGTCAACCAGCGAAAACACCTCAGGTTTCGAACACAAAATTAGCTTTGGCCGTCGAAAGATTACAAGATCCAGGCAACCTCGGCACTATAATTCGGACAGCAGTGGCCACAGGGGTTGATGGGTTGTGGTTGAGCCAAGATAGTGTGGATTTTGATAACCCCAAAGTGATTCGAGCTTCTGTGGGTGAATGGTTTCGTTTACCGATTGCCGTCACTAATGATTTAGCTCACATAGTCCGAGAACATCAACAACACCAAATTCAAGTGATCGCCACAGTTCCCACGGCAACTAAAACCTATTGGGAATTAGATTTCCAGCGTCCCAGTTTGATTTTATTGGGCAACGAAGGGGCGGGCTTATCCCCAGAATTAATTGCTTTAGCCGATGAACAAGTCACGATTCCTGTTGCTAATGAAGTAGAATCTCTAAATGTTGCGATCGCGAATTCTCTGTTATTATACGAAGCCAAAAGGCAATCATTGACCATTTAAGATTTAGCAGTAATTTTCCTCATCCCTCATCCCTCATCCCTCATCCCTTAAACATGGTTGGTTATTTAGTTTTCTTGACAATTTCGGCTGGTTTCTTTGGCATTTTTGCCCTGGGCTTGAATTTGCAATGGGGTTTTACTGGCCTAATTAATTTTGGCCATGTGGCATTTATGACCGTAGGCGCTTACACAACTGTCTTGTTGAGTTCTCAGGGTGTGCCTCTATTCCTGGCGGTAATAATTGGGGCAGCGATCGCCTCTTTATTGGGTCTCCTGATCGGGATCTCTACTTTGAGGTTGCGGGAAGATTATCTCGCAATTGTCACTATTGGGGTTTCGGAGTTAATTCGCTTGATTGCCTTAAATGAAGAATGGCTAACCAAAGGTGCTTTTGGCGTGCAGCGTTTTCCTTTGCCTCTAGCAAGATTTGAACCTGGTCTTATTGGCACTATATTTCTGGTGGGATTGTTAACTGCTTTGGCAATCTTTGCTGTCTGGCAATTATATTTCGGACTGCGATCGCAATGGCGTGAAGGAACTAAAATTCAAGGTAAAAGTTATCAACCAACAAATCGGATTAGTTTACTTATTTACGGTGCGATCGGTTTTGCACTAATTTTGACAGTCTATATCAATGGCTGTATCGCCCTATCGGACTATAACTACAAAGCGGGGTTGATGTTGCTGGTGTTATTGACTTTAGCCCTCATTTACTGGGGTTTGGAGCTACTAGTAAAATCTCCTTGGGGCAGAGTCCTCAAGGCAATTCGCGAAGATGAAGAAATTCCCCGCGCCTTGGGCAAAAACGTGTTTTGGTATAAATTACAGTCTTTTATGTTGGGCGGTGCGATCGCAGGGATTGCCGGAGCTTTTTACGCTTGGCAACTAACGAATGTCTATCCCAGCAATTTTCAACCTCTTGTAACTTTTAATGTTTGGACGATGGTCGTCTTAGGAGGCGCAGGGAGTAACCCCGGGACCCTTTTGGGGGTGATTATTTTTTGGGCTTATGATGCTTTGACTCGGTTTTATTTACCCCAATTAGGTTGGTTCGATAATGCCCAATTAGGTGCGTTTCGGATTATGATGATTGGTCTAATTTTGATGATTTTAATGATCTGGCGACCTCAAGGTATTTTAGGCAAAAAAGAGGAGCTTACTTTGGGAAAATAGGAAAATAGCAAAAATTATCATATATACAATTATGAGCATCAAAGTCTACGGGATACCCAATTGTGGGACTTGTAAAAAAGCGTTTCAATGGTTAAAAGATAACTCTGTTGAATATGAGTTTATCAATACTAAAGACAATCCTCCCAATCAGAAAATAATCGCAGATTGGGTTGCTAGTTTGGGCTCTAAACCAATGCGCAATACCTCAGGAAAGTCTTATCGTGCTTTTGGGGAAGAGAAAAAAACTTGGGATGATACTCGTTGGATAGAAGAATTTAGCAAAGATGCGATGCTGCTCAAACGCCCTCTATTTGTGAAGGATGGACAGGCTGTGTTAGTCGGTTTTAAGGCAAAAGAATCAGAACTAAGAGCTAAATTGGGTCTTGATGGCGATGTTTAGATAGTCAATATAGAATTATTGGTGAAATTTTGTAACGTAATCTGAAAAAGATTAAATTCGTAATGTAACAGATTCTAACGAAACTAATTTTCTCTCAGGGGCTAACGATAATATCTATGTTACGAGAAGAAACATAAAGTTTTTCAGATAACTGAGATACCTCTGGTCGTTCCGTTGCTGTCTGTTTTCTGTTAATCACAGTAGAGCATTGTGTAACTTACCAGTCATGGGGTTTGCCGTCTCAGAGAATCAAGCAGCTGTTTGATGGATAGTCTTTTTTAGGAGCAATTTACGTCCATGCTACGTCGAAAATTTTCGCAATTAATTTCCTTGGGTCAAATATTAATTCTAGGTGTCGGGGCAACATTAACTCTAAGTAGTAGGGCTAATGCGACGGAATTGATCACGCTTCAATACAAGGAAAGGTCAGCTTTGGTGACAATTGATGACCTGAGTCGGTTTGCTCGCAGTGGTGTTGTCCCTCTATCCATTCAAGAACTATTCGATACTACAGATAAGGTTCCTAGTGACATCAGTGTGATTCTCAGTAAAGAGCTAAAAATCAGCCCCCAATTTATTGAGCGCTTTCTTGAAAGTTCCATCGGGGAGTTTATTCTTGGAAGATTAGAAGAAGTAATTAATGACTCCCCCAGTAGCGGAGATCTTAATGATGTTCGTTCTACCTTAGTGTCTGCCTATGAAGACGATAATCGGGTTTCTTTAATTGAATTAATAGAAAGATATCCCAAAAAAGAAATTCGAGTAAATGTTACGAGTTTAGAAGGAACCTACGATAAAGTTGTAGCTATTGTTGAGGATGTATTGCCTGCATTAGAAGTTGCTAAAGCTTATGTCCAGGATTTAGTTTGTGAATGTGAAGAACAAGTCACTCAACTATCGGAAGATGGCGAAACGATTTTAGTAGCGAATAACAATGCTGATTGTCGGAACTATAATTCTATAGTCCAAAAGGCCCCGAGAACTCAGGATGAAGTTATGGCAGACATCACGGCCAGAAATTCGAACATCTTAAGAGTAAGTGAATAATCATCTTCAGATTTTTCCATAATATTTTATTGCACATTTCAAGTTAATAATTATGAGTCTGACTTTACCTTTCTTGCATCGTAAATTACCCAGATTGCTGCAAGCGGGCTTCTTAGTCCTAGCAATTGGTACAGGATTTTCCCTTAAGCCCAATGAAGTTGTAGCTGCAGAAGAAATTGTCCTCACTTACAGTTTTTTGGACCAGCCAATTTTGGTCAAAGATTTAGAAACCTTTGTCGAAACAGGAGAAATGTCTGCTGCGATTAGTTTTTTAGTGGGTATTGCTAAACAAAATCCGGAAGATGTTCGTAAGGCTTTGACTAAAGAAGTAGGTTTGAGTAGTCGATTTGTCTATAAAGTCCTCAATAGCCTGCCCGGAGAATATGCTCTGTTTCAGGCTGGACAAATAATTCATCCTAGATATAAACCAAATAGGGCTATTATTCCTGCCTTACGAGGGACTTTAATTCTTTCTGCAAGTGATGATGAAAAAATTACTTTGTTGGAATTTTTTCAAAAATATCCCACTCAAAAAATGTATGTTGATGGGAGGTTAATTGCGAAAACAGCTAAAAGCGTATTTGGTTTTCTCAATCGCGCAGAAGAGGCTCTGGAAGTACCGATCGCGATCGCCAAGGATTTCTTAGAAGATATGGTCTGTGATTGTGAAGTAACGACCACTTCCACAGAGTCTGGCTTAGTTCAGATAGACGCCAATTATCCCCAGGAATAATGTTGCGGAACCGTATATTTTATTTTCTCAATTAAGTTTAAGTTTTAAGAGTTGTACTATGTTTTTCTCTCTCAAAAATCAGAAGATTGGTTTTTATCGTGTAGTTACTTTTTCCCAGGCACTCTTACTCGGAAGTGTTGCCAGTTTGTTGTTCAGCAGTAATGCTAATGCGACCAAGATAATTGATGTCAAATATAAAGAAACGGAATTTTCGATTAAAACTAAGGAGTTAAAGAAATTTGCCAAAACTGGAGAAATTCCCCCTGATCTTCAGCAGTTTTTTAATGATACAGAACAAGTGCCCGAGTTCTTAAGTAATTTATTAAACAAGGAAATTTATATTAGTCGTAGCTTAGTTGAAGATGTTCTTGAAAGTACGACGGGGGAATTTCTGCTACTGAAACTCAATCAAGCTATTGACTCTTCCTCTAGCACAGAAGATCTCGACGCAGTCAAGGAAGCAGTTGTCAATTCCTATGAAAATGATCGAAAACTTTCAATGATGGAATTATTAAGTGAATACCCCAAGAAGCGTATAGAAGTAGATCTAACTGGTTTGGAAGGTACTTACAACGATGCCAATCAACTTGTCGAAAAAATATTGCCTATTTGGGAAATTGCTAAATCTCTTTTAGAAGATGTCGTTTGTGACTGCGAACAATGATTTTTTAAATCAGCATAGCTCTTCTTTAATCCCTGAGATACAGAAGGCTTTGTGTTAGGGAACAGGGAACAGGGAACTGTATCTTATGAATCTGAGAAATGCTATAACAACTAAACAAGATCTAAGTAAATAGATGCAATATATCTATCTTCATGGATTTGCTTCGAGTCCTCAATCTCATAAAGCTCAATATTTACTGCACCGCTTTCGAGAGCAAGGCATCAACCTTCAAGTCTTAGATCTCAACCAAAATGATTTCACCAGTCTTACTTTAACAAGACAAATAAATCAAACAGTTGCCGGCTTTGCCGATGACTCTACTCCTATCACCTTAATTGGCTCAAGTTTTGGGGGTTTAACTTCTGTGTGGCTTGCCGAAAAATATCCTCAGGTACAGCGTTTAGTGTTACTTGCTCCCGCATTCAATTTTGTTGCTTACTGGCGTCAGAAATTGGGAGCAGAGCAAATACAACAATGGCAAGAGTCTGGTTTTTTAGCGGTTTGTCACTATCGAGAAGCTGAGCTAGTCCCACTCAGCTACTGTTTTTACGAAGATATTATTCAATACGAAGAATCGCTACTTCAAAGAAATATTCCGACTTTAATTCTTCACGGAGAACATGATGAAATTATTCCTCTTCAAGCTAGTGTTGACTATGCCAAGCAGCATCCTGACACCAAGTTAATAAGCCTTAATAGTGATCATAGTCTGAGGGATCAAATGGCAATAATTTGGCAGGAAACCAAAATTTTTTGCTCTATAAAGTAAATTACCAAATCCAAGGTATCAAACGACTACTTTTTTGCTGATAAGCCACAAATTCAGGATATTTGGCTGCCATAGTCTGCTCCTTCTCATTTATTCTCTGTAAGTAAAGCAATATAATGATTCCCGGTAGTGCAAAAGCCCACAAATTACCAGCAATAACGCTGAAGCTTGTATAACGCATTAAGTCTCCTAGATAGTTTACATGGCGTACTGAACGCCAGATTCCATCTTTGACCAAACTATTTTCCTTACTTTTAGCAGTCATTTTCTGCACATCTGCTCCCGTGTTTATAAGACTGCCAAATATGTATAGGGGCAAAGCAATGGCGACACTCCAGTAAGAAATCGGGTTTGAATTGGTAAATGCAAGATAGCCGGGCAAGCAATAGAATATCCCAACAAATAAAATAACCAATATAAAAACTGGCATGCCTATTTTCTCTGTGAAGAGCTGTTGACGGCGTTGGGGAAATAACCATTGTTCCAGCAGCCACCACAGACAATAGCCAATATGTAGACAAAGATAGATGACTTGTCGATAATCATTTATTCCATAAATTAAGGCCAAGGCAATCAGGCATAAAATTGTTACGGTTTTAGCCACATTGATTGCGGTAAGTTGGGTAACCTGAAAGCCAGAAGAGTTGCTTGCTGTTTCCATATTTTTTCCTTTAACTATTCAGATCTCGGCTCAACACAATTCTCAGTAAAATTAGCAAGTGAATGACCCAGAATCTATTCTCCCATAATTATTAAATTCATGATAACTAGTAATAATCCTGCTTGGTCAAAAGTCCTAGCAAAACCGGCAAGGGAATTTCCGCTAACTCCTTTGCCCTTAATTTCAGGTGAGATTCCCCCTCAGTTAACTGGGACATTGTATCGTAATGGGCCAGCAAGATTAAGTAGAGGAAGCCAAAAGGTTGGGCATTGGTTTGATGGTGATGGGGCGATTTTGGCTGTTAATTTTGCCGAAGGACAAGCAACCGCAACCTATCGTTACGCCCAAACTACAGGATATCAAGCAGAAACAAAAGCAGAACGTTATTTGTATGCTAACTATGGCATGAGCGCCCCAGGTGGATTTTGGAATAATTGGCTCAAAGGAACCAAGAATTCGGCTAATACTTCTGTTCTCCCTTTGAGCGATCGCCTTCTAGCTCTTTGGGAAGGGGGAAAACCCTATGCTTTGGATTTGGATAGCTTAGAAACCAAAGGAATTGACAATTTAGGTGACACTTTAGAAACTTCTTTTTCTGCCCATCCGAAAGTAGATCCTGATACTGGCGAGATTTATAATTTCGGTGTCACACCAGGAAAACCCACCAAGCTTTATTTATATAGATGCGCTCCTACAGGCAGAATTATTCGGCAAAACTCTATCGATTTATCAGGATGTCCTTTGATTCACGATTTTGTGTTGACCCAAAAATATTTGGTCTTTTTGATTTCTCCCGTCAGAATCAATCTCGTTCCTGTAATTTTGGGAATCAAATGTTTTAGTGACGCGATGCAATGGCAACCTCAATTGGGTACTCAAGTACTAATATGCGATCGCGAGAATCTATCTGTAGTGAGTCAGGAAATAACTGAGCCCTGGTATCAATGGCATTTTAGCAATGGCTATGAAGATCAAGATGGCGAAATTGCGATCGAATTTGTTCGCTACGACGACTTTGCGACAAATCAATACCTCAAAGAAGTTGCTAGCTCTCAGACCAAAACCTTGGCTAAGGGTCGATTATGGTACGTGAAAATAAATCCTCAAACAGGTCGAGTTACTAAAAATGCTCAATTATTAGATCTTCATTGTGAATTCCCTATTGTGGCTTCCCATCAAGTATCCAAACTCTGGCGTTATAGCTATTTTCTGACTCATGGTTCGGGGGTGATGTCAGAACAAGAATTTTTTAACGCGATCGCCTGTTTTGATAGAGAAACTGGCAATGTAACCATTGCTGACATGGGAATGCATATCTACCCCAGTGAAGCGATCTACGTCTCTCAACCTGGAAATTTAGAAACAGGCTGGTTACTAAGCGTTGTTTACGATGGCAATAGCGATCATAGTGAAGTCAGAATTTACCAGGGTGATCGCTTAGAGGCAAACCCGCTATGTCGTCTTGCTTTGCCCAGTACGATTCCCCACAGTTTTCACGGCATATGGCAGGAAAATTTTGAAAGTCGCAAATAAGGGCATAGAAAAGTTACTGCTCCTTGACATTAAAATCTAAAAATGTAACAATGGATACAGAAAGTAAATCAATCGTTCATCCTTCAATAACCTTTTCGAGGGACGGAAGTAGGGAAACTCCCGAAGGAACGCGCCTCAACCTTAAAATGCCATAATTATTGGAGGCGAAAAGATGAAACTTGTTTATCGCGGTGTAAGTTACGACTATGATCCCCCACAAGTCGCAGTCACAGAAAGCAAAATTACAGGTAAGTTTCGTGGACTGGATTGGCGATTTCATAACCTCAAAAAGCCCCTTGTCTTGCAGCCACCTGTGAATTTAACTTATCGCGGTGTTGCTTATAGTAACCGACCGACAAGCGGCCAGGAACAGTCTGCGGCAGAAGCAAATATTCGGGAACAAGCACGTTATCGGTTGATGAGAAAAGAAAAAGCTATTCATAATCGTGCAGCATCTATGTTTGTGCGTACTGCTCATGAGGTTGGCTTAGTCTAAGGCGGGCCTCTCATAGTTGGAGTTGGGGCGGGCATCTTCAATCTTTAATAATGCCCTGACTCCCCAAATTATTTGCCAATTACTGACTACCTATTCTTTATCCAAAATAGGTGGTCTCTTTTATTAAGATTTAATGTCTACAATCACTATTGTCATTTCTGATATTTTTTGTTAGCCTGGCCCTCAGGATCAATAAAAAATTTTTATCTTTAAGTAATTCGATTTCTGCTACGATCGCTCTACGTATCAATTACAGATCTTTTAGTCTGTAAATCAAATGGCTATTAAAATATTAGAGAGCTTTGACACTAAGGTTGTTCTTAGCCCAGAATCCCAGTCCTTGCTATTTAGTCTTCTCGGTAGTGAATCGTTTAAGCAAAGGATTAGTGAACAATTGTCCGTTGTAGCAGTCGACTTTACTGGTTTAGTGTTTCAACCAGTGCCTTACAGTCAAAATACTCCCAAAGGGATGCCCAGCGAATTTGAGACCTATCATAATAGTCCCGACTACGCCATTATCAATGTTCCGCCTAATTTTGTGTTTAAAGCCAAAATTGTTAAACCCAATCGTCTCTGTGCTATTTATCGAAAAATTTCGTAGAAATGGCGATTTGGGGATTAGAAACTCTTGACTGGATAATAACCCATTACCCATTACCCATTACTCATTAATCATTACTTAATCAAAAATATGAGTCTAGCTAGTCTAGAATACCTGCCCTATCTTGATGATAATGGTTGTATCCCAGAAGATGTGCAAAGAAAAATTGGGGTTTATGCCATTTTTGATCAAGGAAAAGAACTTCAATTTGTCGGTTATTCTCGGGATATTTATCTGAGTCTCCAACAGCATTTAGTTCGTCAACCTCAAAAATGCTATTGGTTGAAACTGCAAACAATTACTCGCCCCAACCGCACTATTTTGGAAGAAACTCGCCGAGCTTGGATTGCTGAAAATGGCAAAGTGCCAATCGGTAACGTAGCTGATGAGAGGTCTTGGATTCAAGCAATTGATGTTAAACCAATGATGAGCGAAGCAGAAAAAGCTCAGTATTTGGCCGGAGGCGAACTAGAGCAGAGTAAAACTCTCAAAAAAGCTGCAAGACGTATCGAAACCATTGTCAAACAGCAATTAAGCGATCGCGGAGTGGCAATGGATTTGCGTTTTAATCCTAAACTCAAAGAAAAAGGGCTCTTGGACTTGAAATAGAAGAATTGGGGTTCTATGTTACAGAATATTAAGCATCAAATGTTACAGAATATTGCTTTGTTGTAAATAAAAGAGACCAAAGACACCAAACTCATTTATGTTTTATAACGACAGGTCAAAACTCATTCGTCCCCGAGCCATTCTGTTGGGCGGGTTCTTCGAATTGAAGGAGCTGACATCTGGGTCTTCCTAACGATGCGAGGTCACTCGTTAAGCTTCTCGACCGTCACCTAATTAAGATTTAAATTTGTCAAATTATTAAAGGAGAGCTCAATGCTTGACGCTTTTTCTAGAGCTGTAGTCGCAGCTGATTCAAAAACTGCTTGTATCGGTGCAGAAGAAATCTCTGCTCTTAAAGGATTCATCGCTGATGGTAACAAACGTCTTGATGCTGT
>NZ_ALVZ01000213.1 GCF_000332055.1 Xenococcus sp. PCC 7305
CCTCATCCCTCATCCCTCATCCCTCATCCCTCATCCCTTAACTTGCGGCAAAGTGAAGAAAAAACTACTTCCTTTGCCAAGGGTGCTTGTCGCCCAAATTCTACCGCCATGTTGCTCTACAATGTGACGGCAAATGGCCAGACCCAAGCCAGTTCCACCTTTTTTGCGGGAGTCGGAAGCATCGACTTGTTGAAAACGTTCAAAAATGTTTTCTAGCTTATCTTGAGGAATTCCTCGACCTTGATCTTTGACGGCAAAAATAACTTCATTACCTTGTTTTTTTGCTGTTAGCCAAACTTTGCTCCCTGGGGGAGAGAATTTAATGGCGTTACTCAATAAATTGGTCAGAGTTTGCAAGATGCGATCGCTATCAACTAGTAAATCAATAGAATTAGGTTTAGTCTCAATCGTAATCTGATGTTGTTGGGCCATTTCTTGAGCGGTGTCTACTGCTTGGCTAATCAGCTCGGCACTCGTAATTTTTGCTGTTTCGATGATTTCTTTCCCAGATTCCATACGTTCTATGTCCAGAACATCATTAATAAGCCGCACTAAGCGATCGGTATTTCTAACAGCAATTTGAATCATTTCTTGACCCCGATCCGAAAATTTTCCCAAATGACCAGTCGCCATAAGTTTGAGGACACCATGAATCGAAGTTAGAGGGGTTCGCATTTCATGACTAGCAACCGACACAAATTCACTCTTCATCTGTTCGATCGCCTTGCGTTCGGTAATATCTTCAATCATGGCAAAAAATCCCTTGACTTTACCTTCGGCATTAATGTCAGGAATATAAGTTGCATTCATCCAGCGAGAATTTTGAGAGTTTTCGGGAACGTAGAGCGGCTCAATTTCAAAAGTTACTTCTTCTCCCGATAAGGCTCTTTCTATATAGGGTAATATTTTCCGATAATTGATTTTCCCCACTATTTTTTCGATCCTCAATCCTAAAAATTCTTGGCGAGATTTGCGAAACCAAGTTTGATAGGTTTGGTTAATATAGCGATAACGTTGTTGATGGTCTACATAGGCAATCAAAATGGGCAAAGAATCGGTGATTAGTTTGAGTTGATTTTCACTGCGCTGAAGTTTGGCTGCCGCTTGTTGGCGTTCGGTAATATCTTGCAGCATGACAGTAAAGATCAAACCATCTTGGGTTTGCAATTTCGAAATTGAAGCTTCTGCAGGAAATTCTTCCCCATGTTTACGGCGGCCATAAACATGACTACTGCGATTTGACATGGTGCGCGATCGCTGTGGTGACTTGTGGAACTCCTCGACATGTTGACGATGAATTTCCCGAAAAATTTCTGGTAGCAAAATATCCAACTCTTCTCCCATAACCTCACTGGCTCTATAGCCAAAAATCCTTTCTGCACCTTTATTAAAGAGTTGAATTTGCTGTCGTTCATCAATCGCAATTATCGCTTCATCTGCGTTGTCAAGAATACCTGCTAACCTCTCCTGATTTTCCCGCAAAGAAATTTCGGTTAGTTCTCGTTCTTCGATTTCTGCTTGTAATCTCTGATTCGTCAGGGTCAGCTCTAATGTTCGCTTCTTAACTGATTCTTCCAGGTTATTTAATAATTCTGCTTGAGATAGGGCGACCCCAATTTGATCTGCTAGTTGCTGTAAAAGTTTAATTTCACTCTTTTTCCAATAACGAGTATTATTGCATTGATGAACAATCAGCAAACCTTTTAATTGCTCTTTAGTAAGAATCGGAACCACTAAGATTGCTTTAATCGAGAATTGCTGAAAAAGTTCTCGAACATCATAGGGAATCGCCGAACTTGTGGCATCGGGAATCACGAGGGTTTTTCCTTGGTGATATCCAGCCAAATATTGATTCATTAAGAAGGGTTCGGCCAATTCGTAACCCAACATGGCAGGAAAAGGTTCCAGAACAGCTTCACTAACTGGTTTCACAAGTTTATCATCCGTCAGTTCCGCTACCATAGCGCGATCGCATACTAAAAGATTTTGGATTTCGGTAACGGTATTTTGCAGGATTGTATCTAGTTTGATCGAAACCCGAATCTTACGCGTAACTTCTGCCAATAATTGAGTTTGTCGATACTGATGTTCTAACTGGGTTTGAACTTGGCGCTGTTGGGTCACATCAATTCCTGTGGCAATCACAAATTCCACTTTTCCTTGATCATCAAACAAAGCAGTATTTGACCAAGAAATCAGGTGACGACTCCCATCTTTGGCTAACCAATAATTTTCATATTGATTGGGCAATTGACCTGCAAATAATTGCGCAAATACTGCCCGAATAGATTTTTTTTCTTGGGCAATAATTAAAAAGTCCCAAATTTTCTTACCTTGTACTTCTGAGAAGTCATAGCCTGTAACCTCTTCACAGGTATTATTGAAGCTAACAATTTGCCCCTCTCGATTCAACACGGTGACCAATGCGCCAACAGTATCCAAGATAGCTTTTGTAAAATCTCGTTCCTGTTTAAGTTCTAATTCTGCTTGTTTGCGATCTGTAATATCGGCATAAGAAACTGTCATTCTAATAGGATTACCCGCCTTATCCCAGAGAGCTTGTCCGCGATCGAGAATCCATTTATAACTGCCGTCCTTGCATAAAACTCGATGCTCAGAAATGTAAGAGGGAGTTTTTTTGGCAAAATGGTTTTGAATTTGTTCGTTGACCCAGTCAATATCATCAGGATGAACTCGTTTTGACCATTCTTCAAGATGATTCTGGATTTCATCTTCTTGGTAACCCAACATTTCCTTCCATCGCTTGGAAAAGAAAACCTCATTATTGACAACATTCCAATCCCAAATACCATCATTGGAACCCTGAAGTGCTAATTGCCATCTTTCTTGGCTTTCTTGCAATTCCAATTCGATATGTTTGCGTTTGGTAATATCTCTTGCCGCTGCGTAAATTTTTTGTTCTTGACGATGGGCGGTCGCGCTCCAGAGAAACCAGCGATACGAGCCGTGATTAGTAAGGTACCTATTCTCAAAAGAAACTGTTATTTTACCTTTTTCAATATTGTCAAGTTCTGCTAGGGTCGCAGCCCGATCATCGGGATGGACAAAGTTTATGAAAGGTTGAGCCAATAATTCATCTTTGGTGAAGCCGAGAACTTGCTGAAAATTGTTATTCAAGCGTTTAAAGTACCCGTCAAATCCTGCGACACAGAGCATACTAGGCGTAATTTCAAAAAAAGATTCTAGTTCTTCCTGTTTCTGTTGCTGATTGGCAATCTCCAATGCTTTCTGCTTTACCAGAACTCGATAAAGACTTTCTTGCGTAATAATGCCCCGAATCTGTTGTTGCTGATCGAGAACGGGTAAATGGCTCCAAGAATGTTGCTGCATATAGGATAAAACTCGGGCTAAATTGTCCAATTGCGACTCTTGCAAGGTAATCACTGGCCGACTCATGACTTCCCCTAGAGTGAGGGTCAAGAAATCTCCTTGAGAAGTCACTAGTCTTAGTAAATCGCTTTTGGTAAATATACCAACTAGTTTTTTGTTCTCAACTATTAAAATGCAACTATGCTCTTTTGTAGCATCAAATCCTTGATTGCTTTTTTGCGCTATCCCATGCTCCTTATTCTTTGGTGGACTCATCAGGGCGATCGCTTTCCTGACTGAGATTTCTGGAGCAACAATTAAAAGATTGCGGGCCAAGATTTTTTCCCAGCCAATTGTCTGAATTGATTTTTTTGCCTGCTCCATAGTAAATTCAGTTGTAGGCAATCAAAGATTGATCCCCATAATCATTGTCTATTAATTTTTTACATCTTCACAACTTCTTCAGATTTATTCTTTAAAGTGGTCTTGACTGAAACCAGGAGACCCGAATTTTATAGCTCATTTAGCTGTGGATGGTTTTCTTAAAGTATAGATTGCTTTTCTCTAAGTCACGAACACAAATAGTTGATTGGTTGGAAATAATTAAGACAAATGAAGCTTTACACAGAATATCTCTACTCTTTTGCTAATGCCAGTTTAACTCTAAGAGTTATTGAATATCTGCGTAGTCAAAAGAGAGTCCCTGTAGATTCGGTGATTGTTGTAAATCTCATAGATCGCTGGCTGATTAAAATCAAACTGAAGCATGATATTAATTATCAATTAGCTGAAGATTTTCAGTCCTTTTTGAATGAGATGGGCATAGTTCATCAGCCATCACCAAGACTAATGATGGCCCTGCTTCAATTAGAGGCAGGGGAGTCGCCCACAGAGGTAATGAATCGCTACAAAATAGTAATTGTGGCTAATGGTCAGCCTGAGCAGGAAGAAATTGAAATTTTCCGCCACCAGTTAGTGTCTAAACTGGGTTATTGCCCCCAAACGATGGCTTAATCCAATCATTGACCATTTAACATTAACCATTTAACAGTTCTTAAGTGGTCACTTTAGACCTTTTAAGGCGGTTGAGGATGCGATGGGCTAGTTCGGCTCCTCTAACTGGTTTGCAGATGTAGTCGTCCGCGCCGATCGCGAAGGCTTGGTTTTGGCTTTGTTTATCTTGATGTGCCGAAAGGAAGAGAATCGGTAATTTTCCCCAACGGCGATCGCTGCGTAATACCTGACAAAGCTCAATACCATTGAAATCAGGCATCTCAAGATCCAAGACTAATAAGTCTGGATTGGTAGTCTCCAATAAATCCCAACACTTTTTTGGATCATCGAGCAGGGTAAGTTGAAACCCCCAAGGTTGTAGAGCGATTTTCAAAAGCTGTAGGGCCTGAGGGTCGTCGTCAACAATCATAATCTTGGCTCCCCAACCGGAATTTGCCACGAGCTCTACTATTGAAGCTAATGCGTTTTGACAAGAAACTGGCTCAGGTAGGACTAAATTCGCACCCTCATGAACAATGGCAAGCCGGTTTTCTAAGGTACCACCTTCGAGGAGAATTGCGATCGGCAGGGATGGTTTGAGATAGTGTAGTTCCTGGAGCAAAGCCAGGCCCTCTGCTTCGGGGAAAGCAATCCTGAGCAGGATCGCGTCAGGAAGCTCTTGTTGTAGTAACTTTCTGGCGGCAGCAGCGGTGCTTGCGATCGCAGTTTTGACTCCCCATTCAGGAGCTAGTTTTGCCAACTGCTCAGTGAACCCAACATTATCGCTGATCGTTAACAATAAGATATCACTAGCTACTTTTGACTTTCCATTAGTCTGAAAAGGTTGGTGCTGTAATTCCAGTTGCAGTTCTTGGACTAACTTGATAAATTGCTCTTTATCCTCACTGGAAAAAGATTGGTTAATCAGGATTTGTTCAATTTTTTTAGCGATTTTCGAGCCTTCAGGAAAGCCAAAACCTCCCAATGAGCCAGCCAGATTATGAGCTGTCATTCTTGCTTTCCTATGGAATTCATCATTACCTTGATTGTCAAAAACTGTCGCCACACAACTATCCAAAATAGCTACTCTTTCGCGGGTTACAGCTTGGAATTTTTCTGTCCATGCTTGAGCAATTCTTTCTGATGTCGTAGCTTGCCGATGAGCTACGCTCCCAGAGCGATCCCCATTAGGGGACGAGTTCACTCCAGATAAAGCAAGATTTTGAGACTTTTTTTTGCGGGGTAGAGGTTTTTCTTTTTCTGCCGCTTTCAGACGATAACCCAGGCCATAAACAGTCTGCACTGTATCTTTGGCCATTCCGACGGCATGGAACTTTTGGCGCAACCCCTTAATATGGGTTCTGACAGATTCTTCTCCAGGCGGATCTTCTCCGGCCCATAAACTCTCAATAATTGCCCCAGGACTAAACACTTGCTTAGGATAACGCAAAAATAGCTCCAATAAAGCATATTCCTTGGGGGTAAGAGCTAAAAGTTGTTCTTGATACTTCACCTCACAAGTTCTGGGGTCAAGGCTCAAATTATTCCAGCTAAGTATGGGCAAAATATTCTGACTATCGCGACGCAGCAGAGCGCGAATTCTGGCTGTCAATTCCTGAAAATCAAAAGGTTTAACTACATAGTCATCGGCCCCAGCGTCTAAACCCCTGACTTTATCTTCTTGATCATCTCTCGCTGTCAATAAAAGAATTGGCATTTTATAATTCCGGGTGCGCAATTTTTTGCAGAGGGAAATGCCATCAATATCAGGAAGATTTAAATCTAGCAAGACCAAACTATAGTTAAATAAGCAGACGAATTCCCAGCCCATTTCTCCATTGGTCGCCACATCAACTGCATAATGATTGGCGATCAAGTTTGTGGCTAAAGCCTCCATTAATAGTTCATCATCGTCTACTAATAAAATTCTCATTAGCCTGTTAATGAAGTTAGTTTGTCGGGACTTGTTATTGGAAACTCAAAGTCATAAGAAATTCTCCTCGTTCCTATTCCCTTAAATTATGATAACTTATCGCTTTTGTACTGCATCCCAGTTTTCGATCCAAGTTTGATCGACTTGTTCTGGTTGCGGTCTCTTAGGTTTAGGCTTTAACTCATCGGGTCTTTTGGTTAAACCCAATTTAGTCAATGCGATCGCAACTATAATAGCAACAATGATTCCTAAACCCAAACCAAAACCCCCCAGCCACAGCAAAATGCGACTCAACTCATTTTTGCGCCGAGCTAGATCTTCGGGATTGATATCTCCTAGTTCTTCGGGGGAGAAGTCATTAAATTTCTTCTGTTTTTTTCCCCTATTGACGAAAGGGTTGGTGTCGAAGTCGTCTGGTGGTTGGAACATCAGTTATCAGTTTTGCTGGGAGTGCAATCTATCACTGAGACATCTTAGCAATCAATTTTAGTAGTTGGGCACAAAGTAATCTATCAGGGGATTTTCCGTAAGAGATTATCGGCGATCGCGATCCCATAACAACCGAATTAGATTGGCAAGAAAAGGAGCTATGACATTTATGATATCTAAAGGATTGTAATCGCGATCGCAAAGTGACTAGCCTTGCGAGCTCCCGCAGTATACGATCATTTAATTTTCGATTATTAATTTTATTTGACTAGTGAATGCGGGAGTAAATAAGCTATCTATCAACGAAGAGCAAAAAGCCGATGTATCAAGACTTATTACTCATTACTTATTACTTCCGCGAAGCGGCACTAGTCTCATTCGCATCGGACAAAATTCTAATCTGGCTCTCACCACAAAAGTAAAATTGCCATATATGATATTTTTTCAGTTAAAGGTTATGCTATGTGATTAATTATTAGCTTGAGTTTTAGAACAAGCCCCAGAACCTGGCTTTTAGTCTATTTCAGAGGCAGTCCCAGCTCGCAGACTAGTATTTTAAGCGTTATTTTATGTCTATCGCAAAATCTTTGTGTAGATTGTAATCAACGGTTTATGGCAAAATAACCATCATATCTATAAAGTGGTCTGGAAAAGTGTCAGCTAGACCAAGAAGATGGCTCAAAATTGTGGTGTAGGAGAACTAAATGACACTATTAAATGAAACCTTAAATGGTAAAACAAGTACAAATACTTCTTTGGTAAGGAATAATGGACTGTATAGTTCTAATACCTATCCTAGCCAAGAAGTAATCGAGGGGTGGTTAATTGATAAGGTTGCAGAATCTTTGAAAATCGAACCCCATGAAATAGACATTGATCAAGAGTTCAGTGACTATGGTTTAGATTCGGTAGAGGCAATTAATGTATCTGGAGAATTGGAAAATTATTTAGGGTGTCGTTTGTCTCCTACTCTACTTTGGGATTATCAAAATATCTCGTCCCTAGCAGAGTATCTCGCGACGAATCCAGAAGATCTTCGAGATACTTCTCAGAGTGATGGATTAGAAGTCATTTCTCCTTTCGCTACGACCGAATTAAATATACCATCCCTGGAAAGCTTTAACCCTGAGACAGGACAGAATAATGACGTTCCCAAGGAATATTATTGTTTTGACCAGACCCCAGAATACCAGAAATTGCAATTAAGATTGCAGCAGGTCAAAAGTCTGGGTAACGGCAATCCTTTCTTTATTCCCCAAGATAAAGTTGCGAGTGACACGACAATTGTCAATCAGCGCCAACTAATTAATTTTGCAACCTATAACTATATAGGGATGTGTGGCGATCCTTTAGTAGATAAATCGGCCCAAGATGCGATCGCTCGCTATGGGACTTCTGCTTGCGCAAGTCGCTTAATCTCAGGAGAAAAACCCATCCATCGGGAATTAGAGACCAAGCTAGCTGCTTTTCTAGGCACAGAAGACAGCATTGTGATGGTAGGTGGTCATGCAACCAATGTAACGACCATTGGGCACTTGTTCGGGAAGAATGATTTAGTTCTTTATGATGCCCTCTCTCATAACAGTATTCTCCAGGGATGCTTTCTCTCTGGGGCTAGTTTAGTTGCTTTTCCCCATAATGATTTTGCAACTTTAGATTCTATCCTCCTAGAGCGTCGACATCGTTATCAAAAGGTGCTGATTGTCATCGAAGGTGTTTACAGCACCGATGGAGATATCGCAGATTTACCCTCTTTTATTAAACTCAAGAAGAAATATAAAACTTTTTTAATGGTCGATGAAGCCCATTCTTTGGGGACAATCGGCACAACAGGCAGGGGCATTGCCGAATATTTTGGCGAAAATCCGACCGATGTCGATATTTGGATGGGAACTCTGAGTAAATCATTCGCTAGCTGTGGTGGTTATATTGCAGGTTCAGCGGCGATCGTTGAATATCTCAAATACACAGCACCCGGCTTTGTGTTTAGTGTGGGTATGTCACCGCCTAATGCAGGAGCAACTCTGGCAGCTATTGAGGTTTTACAAGCTGAGCCAGAAAGAGTAACTCGCCTTCAAGATCGAGCCAAGTTGTTTTTAGCTTTAGCAAAAGAACATAATTTAAATACAGGGATGAGCAAGGATTCTCCAGTGATTCCAATTATTGTCGGAGATTCTTTAAAATCAATTCAATTGTCCCAAAATCTCTTTAAAAAAGGCATCAATGTTCCCTTTATGATTCATCCCTCTGTTCCTCATAATGAAGCACGATTAAGATTCTTTGTAACTTGTAATCACACTGAAGAACAAATTCGTTTTACAGTGCAAACCTTAGCTCAAGAGTTGGCGCAACTTTGAGTAAGTTATTAGATCAAATGATAGTAAGTAGGACACTGATAAGAATCAAAATCAAGATTATCGATAGTCCTTGATGCTGACCTAGCCAAAACTTAATTTCTGAGATGAAGCCTCTAGCAGGAGAACTTATTGGTTCTTCGACTAAGGGTTTCTCTTTGTCATGAAACATTGTGCAGGATTTGGCATAGGGTCTTTGGGGATAATTACAACTGTCATCTTCAAGATAGAAACAGCGATCGCATAAAAAACTCTCGTCGGTCGCTTGATATAAAGGGATACCTGCATGTCCGAATGCCTTAAGGGGATTTTTGCAATAAGGACAGACCAAAGCCTCTAGTTTTACCGATTGATTACAACGGGGACATTTAGACATTTCTGAACTATTAACTTGATATAATAGATTTTGATGATTGATATTCTGTCGATTCGAGCATTTGATAGTTATCTGTTCCCATCGCCAAAGCAAATTTTTGGTCTATTTCCGCCAAAAGTTCCGGGGATATTGCTTTCCACTGCTCACGCGATCGCCAACGAACGATAATAAAAACGCGATCATCCCTTGCAGGGTCAAGCCAAATTTCTTTCCCCAAAAAACCAGCAGACTCAGCTAGGATAGGAGTCCAAATCTTCTGGTCTTCTGCCAAAAATTTTTCTCTTAATTGAGGTTTCACCAAAAAACCGAGCCATTCTATAATCATGAGGAATGTTTGCAAAACTTTCAACTTATTTTCGCCCATTGTATAATTTAGTATCAAAAATTAAGAGAAGTAAATGGATAATAACGACTGGTTGAAACAATTATTAATGCTTGGGATTGGCACAACCTCTTTAGTTGCCGAGAAAATGAAAGAAGTTAGCGAGCAATGGGTTAAAGATGGCAAGCTAGACCCAGAAGGAGCCAAAGCTTTTGTTGATGACTTCATGAGTCAATTCAACTCAGAACCTGTTAATTTGCAGCAGCAGATGGAAAGACAAATGAAGAAGATACTTGAGGACTTAGGGGTTCCTCAACAATCAGAAATGGATGAATTAAGGGGTCGCATTGACAGAATTGAGAGAAAAGTTCGGGAATTGGAAAATAAACTCTGGCGTTGAAAAACAGACTTAATAAACTTTAATAAACTAGAAAAGGATAGTCCCAGTTAGCTATATTATCGGCTATATTGTTTATGTATATCTTTTGCGTAGATCAAAGAAAGAAGCAAATTTATGGGATTCTCTTAAAGAAACAACTTTTAGATAAAATAAGCGGTTGAGTTTAATATTAACTGATTTCTCTCAAAAATTAGAACACTTATATAAGATGGCGAGTCTGTGATTACATTAACCCTCTTACATCCTCTGCAACCAGTGCCAGTTCAAAGCTGGACATTTGAAGAAGAACCCAAAATTAGAATTGGACGCTCAACCAGTAATGAGGTTGTCCTTTATAGTGCCGTTGTTTCCCGTCATCACGTAGAAATCAGAAAAGCCGGGCCGGAATGGGAAGTCGTAAATCTAGGAGCCAATGGGACATATATAAATGGGGCAAGGGTTGACCAGGCCTTGGCAATAGATGGCATGATCATCCGGCTCGCAAGTTCTGGCCCCAAAATATTAATCAAAATCGAATCAGAAGACTCGTCTTCCGAGGGACAAAATTCAGCAGAAGATGAGTCTCAAAATATAAAACATAAGCGTACTAATTCAAAAATCACCAAGGATACCTTGATTAGTATTAAAGACGAAAAGTAAGGGATGAGGGATGAGGGATAAAGGATAAAGGATGAGGGATAAAGGATGAGGAAGTTTAATCTACTGTTGACTGATAACTGTTAACTGTTAACTGACTGTTGTTGTGCCATTAAAATAGTCGTTGAGATGGAGATCGTGGTCGTGGCAGAGATTTCCTCGGGGCAGCTCTTCTGGAGCAAAAGCTTTGACCTGTAAAACTTCTAGCTTGTCTTCTGCCACCGGAACTCCTGTGACTTGAGCTTCTATAACTACAGAAATTGAGTGAAGACGAGGATCTCGGTCGGGGGCAGAGTAAACCCCCACCAAACGCAGGATTTTAACCATATCTAACCCTGTTTCCTCTTTGAGTTCTCTCTTGGCTGCGTGGGGAATGTCTTCTCCCCAGTCAATTATGCCTCCAGGTAAGCCCCATTTTTTGTTGTCACTACGTTGGACTAAAACTATACGACCGTCTGGCAAGACAGGAATAATGGTAGTTCCGGTGATCGGATGACGGAAAATAATACCGATAACAGTTGAGATAAATCGCCAAGTACCACGCATAATTAATTGAAAATTAAAAATTGAAAATTGACGCTTGCGGAGCTCTACCCGAAGGGTCCCAACCCCGCTTCGCCGACAGGCGCAAGGGAACGCGCGAGTTGGAAAATCGAGAACTGTTAACTGCTTAGTTGGGATTTGGCTCTGGCGATCGCAGATCTAACCTGTTCAAAACCGGTTCCCCCATAGCTATTGCGAGCAGAAACTACTGTTTGCGGTGCGATCTCTTGATAAATATCTTCCTCAAAAGCAGGATGAAGTTGTTGCCATTCTGCCAAACTAAGATCTTTAAGGAGTTTACCAGCAGTAAGACTCTTTTTAACAACCTTCCCCACTAAATTATAAGCTTCTCGAAAGGGAACACCCTTAGCTGCTAAATAATCCGCAACATCAGTAGCATTGGAAAAGTCCTCCTCTACAGCGCTATTTAATCTGCTCGTCTTGAATTCAATCCCTTCCGCCAGAAGAATTGTCATCGCTTCTAAACAAGCTTTGACTGTTTTAACCCCATCAAATAGTCCCTCTTTATCTTCCTGCAAATCTTTATTGTAGGCAAGGGGTAAGCCTTTCATCATTACCAGTAAGGCTTGAAGATGACCAAATACTCTGCCTGTTTTGCCTCGCACTAATTCGGGAACATCGGGGTTTTTCTTTTGGGGCATAATGCTCGAACCTGTAGCACAGCTGTCTTTTAGCTTAATAAAACTAAATTCTTCGGATGACCAGAGAATCATTTCTTCACTCAAACGACTCAAATGCACCATGATGAGACTAGCGGCACAAAGAAATTCGATCGCAAAATCGCGATCGCTAACTCCATCAAGACTATTGTCATAAACTGCCTCAAAATTGAGTAACTGGGCACTATATTGGCGGTCAATGGGAAAAGTTGTTCCAGCTAAGGCGCCGCAACCTAAAGGAGAAATATTAGTGCGTTTGTAGACATCGCCTAGTCTTTCCCAGTCGCGTTGGGTCATTTGCACATAAGCAAGTAAGTGATGAGCCAAGCTCAAAGGCTGAGCTCTTTGGAGGTGGGTGTAACCAGGAATGAGGGTTTCGACATTATTTTCGGCTAATTCTAGTAAAACAAGCTGAAATTCTCGCAGTTTACCTCTAATATTAGTAATTTCTTCTCGGAGATAAAGGCGAACGTCGGTTCCTACCTGGTCGTTTCGCGATCGCGCGGTATGGAGTTTTTTACCCACATCGCCAACAATATCGGTGAGCCTTCTCTCCACGGCAAAATGAATATCTTCGGCTTCTACTCCTGGGGTAAATTCTCCTCGATGATATTCTGTGCGGATTTGTTCGAGTCCTGCTACTAACTTATCTACTTCTTCGGTGGCAATAATACCTGTTTTGCCGAGCATTTGGGCATGGGCGATCGAACCTGTGAGGTCATATTCAATTAGTTCGATATCAAAACCAATACTAGCGTTAAAAATCGCGATCGCGGGATGTAAGGCAGATTCGAAGCGATCGCTCCAAGTTGTTTTTTTTGTCACAGGGTTTTCAGTTATCAGTTAACAGTGATCAGTTATCAGTAGAGGTAAGGCAATGTATGATGAATGACGTTTTGACCATACCTAGTAAATCATAGACTATTAGTCAAGATAGCGATCAATGTTTAGTTGAGCAGCAATAAAACGCATCTTATTCTTGTTTAAAATATTAATTTAGGACGTTGTGTTTAAGGATTTTTCGGGAATTTTAGGATTAGTATTTACCTTTTACTTAAATTACTAATATACTCGTGAAAAATTGATAATTGAAGATGATAACTCCAGAAGATAGAGAGAACAAGTTAAAAGAGCAAGAATTAAGGCGCAGAGAATTAAATTCTTCTTCCCTACCTTTGTCTGAATTGACAAAGCACAAACCCCCTGAAAGCTCTTTTCAAAGGTTCAGCAAAAAATTAGTAAAATTTGTTAAATTTGCTGGCTTTTTAGTTATTGGCATTGCCCTTATTAGAGCTGGATTTTGGTTAGGAGCCTGGATTGCCCATCTAGTTATAGTAGGTATTATTGCCTTTATTGGGTACAAAATATTTTTGAATAATGACGATTAAGCTAAAAAATAAAGGCGGGAGCATCCCAATTTTGCAGTAAGTAAAAATGCTTAAAGTATTATTGATGTCAAAGCAAAAAAGAAATTATCTAAATTAAGCATGACACCAGAAGAAAAAGCGAAGCTCCAAGAACATCTAAGACAAGCAGCAGAAATACTATATTAGGAGATGTAATGTTTATGATTGCAATAATTGACAGAACATCTATTTCCTTTGATGAATTCATAGATTGGTATCCAGAGAATTCAGAAAATCGTTACGAATTGAGGCGAGGGGTAGTCATAGAAATGCCAAAACCGAGAGGGCAGCATTCTAGGTTAGCTGGTGATTTGGCCTATGATTTGGGTACAGCCTTTCGACAAGCAAATCAACCCTATTTCATTCCCAAAGAATGTATTATTAAAATCTCGGAGAATACAGGTTATGAGCCAGATATTATTGTTTTAGATGAGAGATCACTCGTAAATGAACCTCGTTGGCAGCGAGAATCGATCATTACCTTAAATCAATCGATTAAACTTGCCGTAGAAGTTGTCTCGACCAATTGGCGCGATGATTACCTTGTCAAATTGGGAGACTATGAAGCCTTTGGGATCTCAGAATATTGGGTTGTTGATTATTTGGGTATCGGTGGTCGGCGTTATATTGGCTCTCCTAAGCAGCCAACTTTTACGGTTTGCAATTTAGTGGAGGGAGAATATGAACTAAAACAGTTTCGGGGTAATGATAGGATTGTTTCTTCCACTTTCCCAGAATTACCTTTAACGGTTAGCCAGATTTTTAAGTCGGGCGCATGAAACAATTAGGTATTAATCTTTAGCTATGAGCTCTAGAATTTGCTCGAAAAGAAAGTTATTTGCTAATTCTTGAAGCGCGATCGCGAGAGTTGCATTCTCCTCGGGAATTTGTTCACTCAGCTCCAAAATCAAGTCATCACTACATTCAACAGCAGCTTGATGCAACTCTTCTCTCCATTGAGCGCTCATTTGAGAAAGGTAAACTGTTAAAGGCTTATCTGCTCCAACTTTTGACTCTTGGCTCTTGACTCTTGACTTTTGACTTTTGACTCTTGACTCTTGACTTACTTCTAATCCTTCCGAGTCATAGATATAGCGAACACCCAAATGTTCTGCCATTTTTTCATAAAGCACTTCTTCGCGAAAAGGTTTGCGCATAAAGTCGTCACAACCAGCTGACAAGACAACAGTCCGCTCCTCTTCAAAGGCACTAGCTGTTAGGGCAATGACTACCGTTGCCTGGCCCTTAAGAGTTGATTTAATATGGTTAGTAGCTTCATAACCATCCATAACTGGCATCCGCATATCCATCCAGATGAGGTGTGGCGACCAACTTTCCCATTGCGCGATCGCTTCTTGTCCATTAGCAGCTTCTCTGACCGCAAAACCAAGATGAGTTAATAGTTTAACTAACAAGAGCCTGCTTTCCAAGCGATCATCAACTGCTAGGATACGATATTCCGGCTGGTCAGGAGCTAAACCGATCACCTTGCGAATTGTATTCGTTGTTTTAACCTCACTCTCATCAGCTGCGCTTACTTCAAAATCAAAGGCAAACATTGTTCCCTGGCCCAGAATACTGCTAACTCTGATATTTCCGCCCATAAGCTCCACGAATTTTTGGCTAATTGGTAAACCTAAGCCCGTTCCTTGCTGGGATTTGCGACCTGTCTCAGTTTGACCAAAAGCTTCAAATAATTTATCAATCTCATCAGCGGCAATTCCCGGGCCTGTATCTTCAATTTCAAAGAGTAAATGTTGATTATCGATTGTTTTCCCTCGCAAAATCACACCACCTTCGGAGGTGAATTTGATTGCATTACCCACTAGATTAATTAAAACCTGACGCAATTTGCCCTCGTCAGTTTTCACATATTGGGGAACATCTGGGGTTCGCTCAACTATGAGCTGTAAACCTTTGGCATCAGCTTTCAACCGCAACATTTCTTCCAAACTATCTAGTAAGCAATAAATATCAAAACTATTCTCATTGATAGTAGTTCTCCCTGCTTCGATTTTTGACATTTCTAGAATGTCATTGATCAGTTCCAACAAATGTTCGCCACTGCGACTAATAATGCCTAAATTCTGTTTTTGTTCCCTACTTAGCGAGTAATCTCGGTTCATCACTTGGGTAAAACCGAGAATTGCATTGAGCGGTGTGCGTAGTTCATGGCTCATACTAGCGAGGAATTCGCTTTTGGCGCGGTTGGCAGTTTCGGCAGCATCTTTTGCCCTATATAGTTCCGACTCTGCTTTTTTGCGATCGCTGATATCCCGGAAAAACCAAATTTTTCCATAGTAAATTCCTTCACCAGATTCTACTGGAGCTGAATAAAGATCAAAAATGCGTCCATCTTTCAGCAGAATTTCATCGCGGCTAATTTCCCGGGAATTTTGAGATAAATATTCTACTTTGGCGGAAAAATCTTGCGCTTCTTTGAGTTGTGATAATAGTAAATCCAGTAATTCTAGATCGCTGCTTGTCTCAATTAGCTGCTCCGGAATTTGCCATAATTCACAAAAGCGCTGATTATAAGATGCTATTTTGCGATTCTCATCGACGACAAGAATGCCATCTAGAGCAGCTTCTTGTTGTGCTTTTAGTAATGCATTTCCCCGACATAATGCAGCTTCTGCGGCTTTGCGTGCGGTGATATCGCGAACCACTGCCGTAAATATTTTCTTGCTCCCCAAATTGAGTTGAGAAATGGAAACTTCTGCCATAAATTCACTGCCATCTTTCCGACGACCAAACACGGGACTTCTTCCCCCCATTTTCCTAGCTTTTTCGGCAGTTTGAGCAAAATCGATCATATGCTGATGATGGTTCACCGCAAAGCGAGTGGGCAAAAGCAACTCAAAGGGCTGATCGATAATTTCTGAGGCAGTATAACCAAAGGTTTGTTCGGCACCATGATTGAAAAGGGTAATTCGCTGTTTTTCGTCTACTGAGATAATTGCTTCGTTGGCATTATCTAAGATGCCAGCTAATCGAGCTTGGGATTCTTGTCTGGCCAACTCTGCTTGTTGTTGAGCTTGGGCGATTGCAATGAACTCACCAATTAATTTAACCAGATTAATATCGTCTTCTGTCCAGACTTTAGTTGAGCGCAGGACATCGAGCCCGAGATAGCCAATTGCTTTATCTACATTGATCATCGGAACGATTAGCATAGACTGGGTGCCATCAGATTCCAATTGCAACTTTTCAACTGTCGCTTCTGTTGGCAGATCATCAAGGGAATCAAGATGAACATATTTACCTCCCAAAAGTTGCTGAGAGAACCAGGGAAAATTCTCGATCGGCAATTCCTGAAACTCTTCGGTTATGGATCTAATGCCATCATGGTTCCATTCGTGGGTCATCCATAATAATTTCTGACATTTGGAGAAGCGAATTACATAAATGCGATCGCTATTGCTAAACTCGCCCAATGCTTGTAGTGCAAAATTGATCGCAGAATCAATATCTTGGTTGAGAAATTTTTGGGAAATACTACGGAGTAAATTATCTTTTTGAGCTTTTTTCTGAAGAGTCTCTGCTTGTCTTTTTTGCTCTGTAATGTCATGGCTAATCCCAATGATACCCATTATGTCGCCTTCGGCATTAAATAGAGGAGTTTTGAGTGTATCGAGGAGTCGGCGTTCTCCATTGGCATATTCAACCCATTCTTCATTGCGTCGCAACTTACCTAGGTTCATCATTAAATGGTCTTGCTTTCTAAAGAAATCTGCTAGTTCCTGGGGAAATAGCTCATAGTCGCTAACACCGATAATGTCTGCTTTGTGACGTCCCACCAACTTTTCCATCGCGCTATTACAAGCTTGATAAATACCCTTGGCGTCCTTATAAAATATAAAGTCAGGGATATTGTCAATTAAAGAGCGCATTAAGTTTTGTTCTTGTTTGAGTGCTTCTTCCGCTTTTTTTCGTTCACTGATATCAAAAATCGCTCCATTGAGCCAGAGGAGTTGACCTTCAGCATCAAAAATCCCCTGGCCCTTTTCATAGACCCAACGAATACTACCATCGAGATGAATCATTCTGTACTCAATCAGATAGGATTGTTTGGTTGCGATCGCATCATCGACCATTTGTGCAACTAATTCTTGATCTTCAGGATGAATAATACTAGTCAGCGATCGCACTTGATTATTGATAAAGTCTGAGGCCGGATATCCTGTGATTTCCAAGATTACATCACTGAGCAACTCCATAGTCCAATGTTCATCACAGGCACAACGATAAACAGCCCCAGGAATATTGACCACTAAGTTGCGAAATTTCTCCTCACTTTGGCGTAGCGCGACCTCCGCTTGTTTGCGTTTGTCAAATTCTTGTTGTAATTCTCGATTTTTGGCTTCTAATTCCTGAATTCTAGTTTGCAGTTGCTCTAAATCTTGCGCTTGTTTGCTTACCTTGGGAGGATTGTTTTTCTGGGATTTTTGGCGATCGCTCATAATTTAATTTTCAAACGGAGGTCTGCTTCGCTTAAATCATCAATAGTTATTAGGTACTATTAATTTTAAAGTGATTATCTGATCAATACTAAACACCTAATGGACTGGATTGTAAAACAGGCACAAAGTTTATTCAAAGCCTTATCTGAAATATTTACAGCTGATATATTTCTTTTGGGCGGTCAAAAAATTACAATCTTTTTGCTGATTGAAATCATTTTTTTCACTCTGATTGCCTGGCTCATTGTCCGGGTCATTAAAGAATGGGTTAAGCGTTGGCTTTTGGTACGCTTTGGATTCGATCGCGGTAGCCGGGAAGCTATCTCATCTGTCACTGGCTATATTCTGGCGATCTTCGGATTTTTAATTGTCCTGCAAAAAGTCGGGTTTGATCTGAGTTCTCTCACTGTGATTGCTGGAGCGATCGGAATCGGTGTCGGTTTTGCCTTCAAAAATCTCGTTAGTAATTTTATCAGTGGCATCACATTATTATTTGAACAGCCGATTAAAGTAGGAGACTTAGTTGAAGTTGGGGACATCTTGGGCACAGTGGAAAAAATTTCTATTCGCTCAACTGTGATCCGTAATCTTACTGGCGTTTTTATCATTGTCCCGAATTTTCGTTTCATTGAAAATGAGATTGTTAACTGGAGCTATCAAGATTCGCGATCAGGTATCAATATACCTATCACCATTGCCTATGGTAGCGATACTGTTTTGGTCACAGAAGCTCTTTTAGCGGCTGCGAGAAAAGAACCCCAGGTCCTATCCTATCCTTCCCCCAAAGTATTATTTACTGGGTTTGGCGATAATGCTTTAGAGTTTAAACTTCTAGTCTGGATTAACAATCCTCGGGAGCAGTTTCTCATCATTAGTTCTTTGAATTTTTTGATTGAAGCGGAATTACGTTATCGCTCGATTCAAATCCCCTTTCCTCAAAGAGATTTGCATATCCAAAATCCCGAAGCTTTAGCTGGGCTCTGGCAACAAAATATCTCAACTGAAATTACAAAGGACAAAGTTCCCATCCAAAGTAGCTCATTACCCACAAGAAAAAAACCGATTTCGAAGCCTTTTAATAATTGGACTTTACGTGATTTATTGCGACAGGTTAGCTATTTTGAAAAATGTAGTACGGTGCAACTTCGGCAGTTGATCGAGGAGGGATATCGACAAGTATTTCCCCCTGGAGAGATGATCTGTCGAGAAAATGATCCAGGAGATGCCTTTTATATCATTCTCTCTGGTTCAGTCGAAGTTTTCTCAGAACAAACTGGCAAATATATTGTCACCCGTTCAGCAGGAGAATTTTTTGGGGAAATGTCTTTGCTGATGGGGATTCCTCGCACAGCTAGCATTCGTAGCTTGGAGGAGACTATCTTGTTTGTTGTGGATCGATATAACTTGCAAAATCTCTTAGTAAAACATCAGGGATTAGCCGATAGAATTTGCGAGGAATTATCTCAGCGTCAGGAATCATTACGTAGTTTAGGGTTGCTCACTAATGAAATAGCAGCTGAACCAAATCCGCTCATCTGGATTCGTCAACGAATTAAAACTCTCTTTGAACTTTAACCTGCTTTAAATTCAGATATTTAGCTTATCTAAAACTCTTTACCCGCTTGCCATACTTGGACTTGACCATCTTGATCGCCGGTAACCAAAAACTGATTATTCGATGCGATCGCTATGACCTCAACAATATTTCCTGACAGACTATTGATCAATTCTCCCTCGGCTACATTCCATATTTTGACAGTTTGATCTTGACTTGTACTAGCTAGGATTTTGCCATCCCCACTAAAGGCAATATCTGTGACAATATCCCCGTGACCAATCAAAGCATGGATAACCCGCCCACTAGATAATTCCCATAATTTGATATTGCTGTCGGTACTGCAACTGGCAACTAGCTTGCCATCGGGGGAAAATAGAACTTCTTGAACGGGGTCAAAGTGACCAGCAAAAGCTCGGGGAGGGCCTGATAAACTTAAATCCCACAATTTGATGCTGCCGTCGAAAGCACCATTAACAACAAATTTGCCATCGGGACTAAAGGCGACAGAAGTTACAACGTCTTCGTTGCCCGTCAAGGTCTGGAGTAACTCACCTGTTGCGATGTTCCATAGCCTAACAGTCTGATCCCAGCTGCCACTAACGAGGGTCTGGCCATCAGGACTAAAATCTAAGGATTCAACCACGGATTGGTGACCGTCAAATGTTCGCAGTAGCTGGCGCTGCTTAAAATCCCAGAGCTTGACATCGCGATTGGCATCTCCTGAAGCAATAGTTTGACCATCGGGGCTAAAGCGAATTGATCTGATTTCTGTATTAATATTGGCGTTCAGGAGTAATTCACCAGAATTAAGATTCCAGATCTTAACTTCCCCACTAAAGCTACTAGCCGCAACAGTTTTGTTATCAGGACTAATTGCCAGTGAAACAATGGAAGTGGGATCGGTTTCTAGGTTGCGTAATAGTTGAAGTTCTTCCCAGGGGCTGGGAGCTTCAGGTTGAACAATCACAGGATCTTCTATTTTGGAGGCTGGAGCAGTATTTCGAGAGGAATTACAGCCGCTCAAAACCAAGGCCATGGCGATCGCAAACAGAGTTGAAATTTTCGTAGAAACGGTCAGGAAACTCATAAATTCATAAGTTTAAAAGGATACTTATTTAATCTTTGCCATTTCCGAGGCGATGCTTTTCAAAGTGTTGTCATACTCCACTTGTTGTTGGAGCATTTGGGTTGAAGAAGTCAAATTACTTAACCCTCGAATTAGTCTCTCCATATCTTGGCGAAATTGGGGATTTCCGGTCAGCTCATCAACATCAGAAGTGATTTTCTGAATATTCTCAAAAGCCGAGCGAGCAGAATTAAGGGTTTGTTCTAAGAGCAAGATGTTTTGTGGATCATCGAGATTTGCCGCAAGATCTCGTAGGTTAGCTGTCAACTCCACCGCATTGGCAGATAATAGCTCAAAATTATCTATGATTGCGCCTTGTTCAACTTTCTGAATCAGCGGAGTCATACTACCTAAAGTTAATCTTAATTCGTCACTAGTTTGAGTAATACTTGCTAGAGTGGTGGCTAAATTAGCATCATTTGTCACCAGAAAAACTCTAATGTCTTCGGCTGCGCCGCCAATAGATGCCAAAGTAGAATTTATATTGTCAACACTTTCTGTTTCTCTAACTTCTTGGAGTAAGATTGTGACCTCATCAGCTGCCTGATTTAACGATAACAAAGTTGCATTCAGATTATCAAAACCACCATTTTCATTGGCAGATTCTAATAACTCGGAAATATCACCTAGAGAATTAGTTGCGTTCTGAATAACTGATCTAAATACCGTAGTTGTGGAAGGGTCGCCCAATATATTAGAAATTCTTACTAGGGAACGAATCAAAGTATTCACGTCCAATTTACCTTGTCCCTGCAAAACCGAACCATCGCAAATAATGATTGAGTGATCACAATTGGGATCTAAAGGTGTGGCAATTTTTTCCTTGGGGGGTAAGGATTGGAGTGGTGTAATATCAATTGAAGTTTCGCCCACTAGTCCTGCTTGAGTAGCTTCAATTCTGGCATTACTCGGAATAAGACGATTAACATCGAGGTCGACTCCGATATCTACTCCTTCTGGGGTGGGCTCAACGGTAGTAACCTGACCAATTTTAACTCCGCGATAAGCGACCCTCGTGCCAGTTGTCATTCCTCCTGAATTGGGAAATACAATTGTCGCCTGGTAACTACTATTCCCAAAACTAAAATTCTTCAACCAGAGGATTAGTAGACCCAATAAGCCTAGAGAAGCCAGAAGCATCAACCCGATGATACTTTGCCGCATCGACGGTGACATTCGGTTGTCGCTAGAATTTGTCATTTTTTACTTATTACTTATTACTTATTACTTATTACTCATTACTTATGGCTTAGCTTCCGCAATTAAGTTTAAGGGATCGGCCCCTCGATACTACCGCTGAAGAATTGTTTTAGGAGAGGATGGGTAGAACAATAGGCTTCATCTCTCTTGCCATCCCATTGAATCTTACCTTGGTAAGAAAAGATAATTCGTTCTGTCGTGAGCTGGATGGTGCTAGCTTGGTGGGTAACTATCGCATAGGCCTGGCATACCCCCTGGTCGAAGAGCAAATCGTGAATGAGGTTTTCAATTCTAGTTGAGGCGATCGGGTCAAGGCCAGCGGTCGGTTCGTCATAGAGAATCATACAAAGATCATTATCAGAATTACTAGGATCGGTAAGAATGGCACGAGCTAAACTCGCTTTTTTCCTCATCCCTCCTGATAGTTCCGCAGGATAGAGATCCCCAGTACCAGGAAGTCCTACTATTTCCAATTTCTGATTAACCAGTTCTCGAATTTTTTTAGGCGGGAGTTTGGAGTAGCGATAGAGAGCAAACCCGACATTTTCATCCACGGTTAGAGAGTCAAATAAAGCAGATTGCTGAAAGACCATGCCCACCCCCAAAGAGTCCGCACCTTCTTCAACGGTACTTTCTCTTTTTTTGCCATTTATATATACATCTCCAGAATCAGGCTTCAACAACCCAGCAATCACTCGCAAAACCGTCGATTTACCGCAACCGGAAGGGCCAATAACACCAAGAGCATCCCCCGGATAAATTTTGAGGTCTACATTATCCAAAACTTTTTTGGGGCCGAAAGACTTAGAAACTCCTCTGAGTTCAACTATAGGTTCAACCATATTGATTTTTTCTTAAATATTTCTCAACATACCTTGATAGCTTATACTGGAGCTTCTTTCGTTATTTATTAACTTTAATGTCTATTTATTTAATATGCTTGACATCGTCAATATCAGGGCCGATATCAACTGTAGTTCTAGTTTGACCTTCTCGAAAGGTAATTAATTTGCCTGTAAGTAATGATAGTTCTTGCTGAAATTCCGGGGCATCTGAACGATTAATATTCAAAATTGTAGCTGTTTTCGCTCCCCCATTACCAGCATATTGCAGAATATATTGCTGATAATCGCGGTCTGGCTTAAATATTTTGCCAACAAGATTAATCGGGCCTAGCAAGATACCACTCACAAGACTCCCAGAATCAGAAAGTAGTTTTGTCGCATAGGCTCCCGAGGCGATTTCGGCAACGCTTTTGGCTACGATGTTTTGATTCTCACCCTGATATTGTTCCTTGTCAAAGTTTATGATGATATTTCCTTGGTGAACATTAACTTTACAGTTTTGGAATGATTGCTCTTCGTTTTCCTCATTAATATAAAGACATTTGCCACCATAGGGCTCTTCTCTTTCTGCGGCATTTGCCAGTAAGGGATTCGCAAAAAACGCGATCGCGAGAAGCGGAAATACTAGTTTATTCATAACGTATGAAACCTAATTAAAGTTCAAGACGGTTAGATTATCATTCTATAACAATGATGTCAGCCTGATGTATCCTGGGCGTACTAAATTAATTTTTGTGTTTTAATTAAAAGAATAAATCGCAAAAAAATAGCCGAAGACCAAAACAAGTTGTTTTAGAATTCAGCATCTCTAATTGCAAATACTTTATTTAACTACCAACTGGACTTAACTACTCCAGGTAATAATCCTTCATGAGCCCATTCGCGCAAAACATTGCGAGATAGACCAAAATCACGGTAATAGGCTCTAGGTCTTCCGGTGACCAGACAACGATTACGCTTCCGACTAGGCGCACTATTACGAGGCAATCTTTGGATCTGACGATGAAGGTCTAATTTTTCAGCAGCACTAGTTGCGGTACGAAACTGCTCTTTTAATTCTGCTCTTTTAGCTGCATATTTTTCTACAAGACGAGCGCGCTTTTTTTCCCGCTCGACCATACTCTTCTTGGCCATAAATTTTATTTGTATCAATAATTTGAATGCACAGTCCCTCATTATATCGTGAATTTAATAATTATCTATTTAATTAATCACTCTCACGAGGTGACAAAGAGCTAGAAAGCATTAAATAAGCTCTCTGACGTCGGCAACTTCACCTTTAACAGCTGCGGCAACCACCATTGCAGGGCTCATTAATAAAGTTCTGCCAGTCGAAGAACCTTGACGACCTTTAAAATTACGATTGGAAGAAGACGCACTAATTTGATCTCCCTGTAACTTATCAGGATTCATTGCCAAACACATCGAACATCCAGGTTCGCGCCATTCAAACCCAGCTTCAGTAAAGATTTTATCCAAACCTTCAGCTTCCGCTGCGACCTTGACTTGCTCCGAGCCAGGAACCACAAAAGCTTTAATGCCAGCGCTGACATGATGACCTTGGGCAAATTTGGCAGCTTCTTGCAAATCACTCAATCTACCGTTGGTGCAACTGCCAATAAAGCAAACATCAACCTTGGTTCCTTTGATGGGATGTCCTGGGGTAAGCTGCATATATTTATAAGCTTCTTCTGCCAAAGCGCGATCGCTGTTAGCTAAATTTTCGGCAACGGGAATATCCTCGCTAATACCAATACCCTGACCTGGAGTAATCCCCCAAGTAATTGTCGGCTCGATATCTGCTGCCTCAAAAGTCACCACATCATCGTATTCCGCATCATCATCACTGCGAATGCTGGTCCACCAGGCCACAGCCTTGTCCCAATCTGCATCTTGAGGCGCAAAATCGCGGCCCTTCAAATAATCAAAGGTAACTTGATCAGGATTAACATAACCACAACGTGCCCCACCTTCGATCGCCATATTACAGACAGTCATGCGCTCTTCCATGCTCATCTGCTCAAAGGTAGACCCAGAGAATTCATAGGCAAAACCCACACCACCTTTGACGCCTAAGGTCCGAATAATATGGAGCACCACATCTTTGGCATAAACTCCTGGAGCTAGTTGACCATTTACCTCTATCTTGCGCACTTTTAGCTTGGACAAGGCCAAGGTTTGAGAAGCTAAGACATCTCTGACTTGCGAGGTCCCAATACCAAAGGCGATCGCGCCGAAGGCTCCATGAGTGGAAGTATGAGAATCTCCGCAAGCGACAGTCATTCCTGGTTGAGTCAAACCCTGTTCTGGTGCAATCACATGGACAATTCCCTGATGGCCCGAACCGACATTGTAAAAACGAATTCCGTAATCTTTGGTATTTGCTTCCAAAGCTTGCATCATCTCTTCTGCTAAAACATCAGCAAAAGGGCGAGCTTGATCTTCTGTGGGCACAATGTGATCTACCGTTGCCACAGTGCGATCGGGATACAATACTTTTAATCCTCTTTCTCGCAGCATGGCAAAGGCTTGAGGGCTTGTAACCTCATGAATGAGATGTAAGCCGATAAATAACTGGGTTTGACCAGAAGGTAATGTCCCGACAGTATGTAAATCCCAAACCTTATCAAATAAAGTTCCTTTGCTCATAAGTTGCTACGATTTCGAGTTTTAGTATTTGTGACCATTTTACTGTTTTTGGGCAGGACAAGTATAAAAGGAAACCAAAAATATCTTAAAATCAGATACCAAGTGATCTTCTAAAGATCACCAACATAGGGTACAACGTCAATGTAGTTGATATTAAAAAGACTAGAGCCCATATCCAATCTCATTTCGTAACTACCTGCTGCTAGATTAAGACCTCCATTTGTCACATCTTCCCAAGATTGCCAGCCACCAGTGCCACTGAAACCTAAGCTAGTAGTTTCTCCATCGAGAGAAATATCTAGGCTATGATTCACATCTACGTCTGATGCCACACGAGCCACCAGCGCATAAAGACCGCCTTGGGGAATATCGACATCATAAACTAACCATTCTCCTTCATCGATCCAACCCACATTAAAGCCACCGCCAACATCAGTGGTAACTTCAATATCGACATCATCATCACGGTAAACGCCGCCACTATTGCCAGTAGTAAGATCAGAATAGTTGGTGTAGTCCTCGGCTTCAACTCGAATTGCTGTTGAAGGCAGTAAGTCAATATAGTTGAGATTAAAACCTGAACTACCCATATCGAGACGTAGTTCCTGACTACCAGCCTGCACGTCAAAATTGCCAATGATGACGTCATTCCAAGACTGCCAGCCACCAGTATTATTAAAGTTTACGGTATGAGTTTGCCCGTCCAGAGTGATATCCAAACTATGATCTCGATCAAGGTCAGATGCCACACGGGCGACAAGTTGATAGGAACTATTTTCAGGGACATTAAGGTCATAACTCAACCAATCGCCTTGATTGATCCAACCCACATTATAGCCACCACCAATATCAGTAGTTACTTCAATGTCTACATCGTCATCACGATAGACTCCACCAGAGTTACCAGAAGTTGTATCGAAATAATCGGTGTAATCTTCCGCTTCGACTCGAATTCCCCTTAAACGATTACCAAAATCAACATCTCCTGCAATTTCGCCAGTCCCAACTACTACCTCATGGGCTTCGTAACTGAAAGGGTTCTGGACAGGAACAAAGTTAATAGCTAAGCCATTATTTACATAGTTCTCGTTATAGGCGATTTCCACGCCACTAGTTCCCGCAGCATTTTCTAATCCAATAGTGGCATTGTCAAGAATTGCATTAAGCTCGTCATATTGAAATACGATGCTGCCATCAGCATTCAGAATAGTTTGAAAAGTCAAAGAACCGACCTCTTCATAACGAGGAACGTCTTGATATTGAACAATGAAGCGATTTTCGGCAACATCATTGTAATAGTAGATTGAACCACCAGCACCAGGATTTAAATCATCCCAAAAGGTTGCGATAAAGTTATTCAGACCATAAGAGTTAGGAATCGAATTGTTATAGTAATTGGCTCCGTCATCACCGAATGTGAGATATCCATTGGATGAAATTTTTACATTATTTTGTGATTCCCCATAAAAAGCAAAATCGAAGGGCAAAGTGACATCGACACCATCGTCGTCGCCCAAATGCACTTCAGTCCCCACAGCAGAAATATCTACCCAATCGAAACTAGGCCCATTGAGTTGGCTGCTGTCAGTCCATTGGTATTCAATGACCAAAGGATTAGTCTGTTGCCATTTTGAATCGACAATTTCAGCGACTGTGTAAGTACCAAATCTGAGATTAGTAAAAGAATAAAAACCATTCACATCAGTGGTAGTAGAGATTTCATCCCCATCAAGCTGAGAATTTTGGTTTTGGTCAAGATAGATAGTCCAGCCTTCTAGCCCAGGCTCCCCAGGATCTTGCTGGCCGTTGCCGTTAAGATCATGCCATTTACGACCTTGGATTTCACCAGGAATCAAAAAAGGTTCGAAATTAAGATAAATTTCCGAATCGTTGCCGTCATAACCAGACCAAACTACATTGTCACCTGAAATCTGAGGATTATAGTCACCAGTATCATTATTGGTTAACTGAATAGTCTGATTGCCATCATAGAGATAAATTTCTCGATCATCACCATAACCACTAGCCCAAACTACATTATTCCCTGAGATCTCAGAAAGCGAATCGTAGGTAGTATTATCTGTTAGTTGAATAGTTTGGCTACCATCATAAAGATAAATTTCATTATCATTACCATCATAACTCGTCCAAACTACATTATCACCAGAAATTAGAGGACCAGAGTCACTGGTAGTATTATCTGTTAGTTGAATAGTCTGACTGCCATCATAAAGATAAATTTCATTATCATTACCATCATAACTAGTCCAAACCACATTATCCCCTGAGACTTGCGGGCTATAGTCACTAGTGGCATTGGTAGTTAGTTTTGTGACGTTGTTCCCGTCATAGAGATAAATTTCCGAGTCTTTTCCATCAAAGCCAGACCAAACCACATTGTTACCTGAGATTTGAAGACTCGACTGATAACTATCAGTATCAGTTAGTTGAATAGTGTTATTACCATCATAAAGATAAATCTCTGATTCACTGGGGCCATATCTGCCATAGTCAAGATAGTTAATCCAAGCCACATTGTTGCCTGATATTAGTGGATTGGAGTCATTGGTATCATTATCTGTTAGTTGAACGATATTACTACCATCAAAAAGATAAATTTCATTATCATTCCCGTCATAACCAGACCAAACCACATTATTTCCTGATATTTGAGGGCTGGAGTCATAGGTATCATTATCTGTTAGTTGAACAACCGAACCATTATGGTAGTTATACAGATAAATTTCATTATCGTTACCGTCATAACCAGACCAGACTACATTATTACCAGATATTTCGGCACCAGAGTCACCAAAATTATTATTCGTCAGAGAAAAAATAGCCATTATAGCCTCCTGGCGGATTGCGCTAGGACAGCCTAAGTCATAGTTCAAATCAAAGCAAGACCAGATTACAAAGTATCTGAATCATGTTTTTTCTGATTTCCAATTATCTATTCACCCTTGGCAATACTAAACTGAATCCGCGCTTTTTTACAATATAAAGTGTTAATGGTAGAAGTGATAAAAAATCCAATTATCTCAGTTAAGCTGCCATTTATTGGCCTTATGCTTAACAACAATCACTGGGTTAATGAGGTGGGGAGTTCATTGGATTTAGAGATTGAAGATTAAACACAATGGCTGCTTATCTACCTACCTTTATTGTGTCTTAAAATTATCTTTTTTGGTTGAAAATTTTACGATGTTATCATAAGTTTACTTTTGGACTAAAGGTAATCAGGCAAAACCTAGCACTGTGAGATCGCACATAACGGAAAAAAGTCAGAGAATATAAGTTTCTCTGTATTTCAAATGTTTTATTGTCGTATTTCACCCAGTATGAGTAATTTCCAGAAAACGAAAAACCTATACCAATCAAAATAATTATCTCTGCAAAATATCTCGAACTGTAATTTTTTGGACAGTAGAGTTTCCGCCAAAAGAGCGGTTTGCGGTTAACTGTAATTCAACGGCGGTCCCAGCTTCGAGATCTTGAGCGGGAATTGGTAATTGGCCCAAGTTCAGAGAAAAGCGATCGCGATCCTGAACAATAGCGCTGGCAGGAATTTCCCCTTCGTATTTGGTTCTATAGTCAGTAACTCGACGGAACCGAGCATCATCAGTGGACTTACTCACACGATATTTTAGGGAAAAACTAGTGTTGATAATATCTGATCTATTAGCCCTATCGACTAATTCCAAGGTCAAATTATCTCTTACCCCAGAAAATCCTTCACTTTTGAGTTGTCTAGCGTCTTTTTCTAGAATGGCATTAAAGACAAATACTTCGGTAATTTGATCGCGTTTCAACTCATTAGTCTCGATCCATAAGTCTTCAGAAAAAGTGATTGAGACATCATCTTCCCCTGCTAAGGCAAGAGTAACTCTTTGATTAGCAAAGTCGCTCACTGGTTGAGCTGCATCCCAAACTAACAAGACCGTATGCTCTTGCCGTTTGACTAGTTCTTGATATTGATCGGCAATGATTGATCCAGGAGCCAGCAAGTCAGTAGCCCCGTTACGAGTTTCCCAATGGTTTTGGGAAAGGGTAAAACCTCGATCTTTAAGCTCGTTAAGACTAATCGTTTTTTGCGGTTGATCTGGCGATAGGGATTTATCATGATTGATCACAGTTAGCGTTCCTAGCCTGCCCTCTCTGCCAGTTCTGCCAGTTCTACCAGTTCTGCCAGAAATTCCATCAATGCATTGGAACTCTTCAGTGGTGCAATTATATTTGGAGCTGCCAGGTTTGCCAGTGCAAGTCTGTTTGTTCCAGTAGGGTACAGAACATTGGCAACCTTCGCCACCAATACCACCTTCTCCACCAGCACCACCTTCTCCGCCAACAGCGATCGCATATATTTGTTGAAGATAGCTTTTGTCTGTCGTGTAAATTGTCAGAGAACCGCCATTTCCGCCTGTTCCCCCATCACCACCATCACCACCGTTGCCACCGTTGGAAGCTTGAAGATTTTTGGTAGCATCTGCTGGTTGTTCTTCACAAAGAGATTCCCCACCTTGAAGACCATCTTCTCCAGGAAGACCATTTTCTCCAGACAAATCTAAAGTCATTGGTGAACCGTCAGCAAAAACTGTTAGAGAATCGCTATCACGTCCATCTTGTCCTTTTTGTCCCGAGGGTGAATCGTCCCCGGTTTTGCCAAAGGAATGAAGTTCCGCAGCTTTGAGATAATAAGAGCAGAGAAGAGAAGAGGAAATTGCGGGAACAAATTGTGGGAGGAGCAGGAATACAAAAGCAAGGGAAAAAGTCTTTCCCAGAAAACGTAATGGCATGATTGAGGAGCTATAACCTTACTAGACACCCGCCAGTTGTATTACATATTTTCGAGATTTGTCAAGTCTAAAATAACTCGTGATTTTACAGTGAATTGTAAGTTGCACAAGGTTGAACAATCCTAAATTTTGTTGCATCTTGGGTTTTACAGTGCCATAAAACTATAAACTTTTCTGAAGAGAACAAGAGATATTTTGGAAAATTGACATACTGATTTATTCATGGCTTATTATTGGTTTAAAGCATTTCACTTGATTGGAGTGGTTGTTTGGTTTGCAGGATTGTTTTATCTGGTGCGTCTTTTTGTATATCATGCAGAAGCGAAATTGGAGCCAGAACCGGCTCAAAGCATTTTAAAAAAACAATATGAATTGATGGAGAAAAGGCTCTACGGGATTATTACCACTCCGGGGATGATTGTCACCGTTGCCTGTGCTATTGGTTTGATTTCTACTGAACCAGGAATTATGAAAGCTGGTTGGCTGCACATCAAATTAACCATGGTGGCAATTTTGATTGGCTATCATTTTTTCTGCCAAAGAATTATGAATCAGTTGGCAAAAGATGAATGTAACTGGACAGGTCAACAATTTAGAGCTCTTAATGAAGCCCCAACGGTTTTACTTGTGATCATTGTTTTACTTGCGGTGTTCAAGAATAGTCTCCCTTTGGATATCACAACTTGGGTAATCTTTGCTTTAGTAGTTGCGATGGCTGCGAGTATTCAGCTTTATGCGAAGAAACGCCGTCAGGATAAAGAGAAATTAGCACAATCTCAAGAACTTGCTTCGACTGGTGCTGAATAATGATTGGGACTTGGGGACTTGGGGCATTAGGTCTTTGCAGTGCGCGCGCCCTATTTCCCTACCTCCTCATCCTTCATCCCTTATCCCTCATCCCTTTTAGATCGGGCTTCCTAAGATAAACAGACTCAAAAGAGTACCACTATTCCAAAGACTGTGGAGTAACATCGGAGCCAAGATGTTGCGCGATCGCGTATAAACTGCCCCCAAAATAATGCCCAAAGTTGTCAGAGGCAAGACTTCCGATAAACTGAGATGCGCGATCGCGAAGATAAAACCACTAATCACAATTGCTGTAGAGACTGAGAGATAACGAGTCAAAGAGGGCAAGAGAAACCCTCGGAACATAATCTCCTCAAACACAGGGGCGGCGATCGACGCCGTCACAAAAAATATCAGCAAAGCAACCCGATCCTGAGCTTGTAAGGCCAAAGACAATAAAGGATTACTGCCTCCTTGACCTTGCCAGATTTGTTGGTTGATTAAAGAGACAAAAAGTACCGCGGGAACTGCCAATAAATAACCGCCAAATCCCCAAAAAATCCAATTGTCGAATAACTTAACTTTGAACCAATCATTCGGTAAAGGAAAATAGGATTTTATCGAATAATATAAAACTCCAATGCCCCCGATCGCCATGAGAATATAAGTACACAAAACATATAAAGCCTTGGTTCTTAAACCGGCACCAGCAACATTAATACCGACAATTCCCAAGAACAAAGGCAGCACAAATTGACCAACAAAGAAGAATCCCACGATTAACACTTGCCAAGTAATTTCCCAATTCCAAGGCGTATTCCAGGTTTTATTACTATTAGTTGCCAAGATAGAATTTTCTTGCTTCACAAATAACTGAACCAGCAGAAAAATCAATAAAACAATACCGCTGAATCCTCCCAAAACAGGAATCCCACTAATTAGAGCCAATTTAAACAAAGCATTGGTTGCAGCTAGCTGTTCCTGTTCTTGCAACAGAGCCAATTTATCCTCTTCATTAGATACTTGGTAGAGTTTCTCTAAGGATTGATCACGAAACCAACTATCCAAGTTGTATTCAATAGTATCTTGACTATGGGGTATGACTTGAGAAGATTCTTGCCAAAGATTAGTGAGGACAATGGCTGTTTGAGAATATTCATCATCAGGCTCATCAATACTGGTAATTAATTGCTCCCAAGTAGCTAGAGCTTCGGTTATTTTACCTTCCTTTGCTAGCAGAATTCCTTGTTTTAAATCGATCTCATCAATAAATGTCTTGATTCCGGCAATTTGCTTTTGTAATTGTTGGGCTTGAGGCGAAACATTAGTTGTAGTGGTGGGGGTTTCTACCAAAGAAACATCTGATTGGTTATCAACCGCGATGATTTGCGTTAGTTGATCTAATTGTGTTTGCAGATTTTCCTTGGCGATCGCAGCCGTTTGACGATTTTCCTGATATTTTTCTAATGCCGCAACGTTGGGCTCTTCACCCAAGGCCGAAGAAATTACCTTATTTAAATCTTCATTCTCTGGCTCTAATTTGAGCTGAGAGGCATAAAGCACCAAATTAGTTTGGTATAGCTCTAGCCTTCCTTGAATTTGAGGCTCTGAAAAACTTACTGTTAGGGATAAAAAGACTCTAGCGATCGCTAGTAGCGTCAAAAAACCTAAAACCAACCGCTTAACTATCATTCGTAATTGTAAAACCTCTCAGCATTTTCCAGAATCATTCTCTGCTAAATCTAGGGGAAGATCAACTATGAGGAAGTCAAAAATGCTTGATATTATTTATTCCTCCCAAGAATAATCGGTTCTGGCCCAGAAAGTATTTTTCCAAATAAATAGCAAGAGAAAAATCGAAATTAATGCCCCCAAATTATATTTAACAACATTTCTAAAGATCTGATATCGTTTTCTGCTACGACTATCTTGGGCTTTATTTCTCAAAGCATCGGATTCTTGGTTAAGATTTGCCGTAATATTATTTTTTAAATCATTAATATCTAGAGAATCAGTCAATTCTATTCTTGTCGAGGATTGTTTTTGAAGTATATTAGTAATGCTTTCTGGGGAATTGGCAGATTCTATCTGATTTTGAAAATCTTTAATGACTTCTAATCTAGGGACGAGTTGATAATTTACTTTGGCATTAAAAGTGCGATAGATCCGAAAAGCATTATTAATGTTGAGAGGGATCGTGAATATTAGTAAAATGGCGAGAGCTAAACATGACCAAGAAACTATTTTTAAGAGAAATTTTTCTATGGGAGTGCGATAATTGGTATCCTCATAAAAAACAAACACAATCCCCAAAAAGGTTACGGGAATTCTCTCAATGATTGATCCCACTAGTTGAAACTCCCAATCGGGGTTCATCAATTCCAAAGGAATCAAGAGGTTAACAAAATCGACTACCGCCATCATTAGTAGTCCATAACCAACCACTCGCAAAATCGAAACAGTTAAAATATGTTGTTCGGTGGGAACTTTCATAAACTAGGAAAGTTAACTCAAATTGGGGATTAGACCCGTCCAGTATAGCGATTAAGAATCCTATTTTGGCAATAGAACATCAGATAAAATCAATCTTTGAGTACTAGTAGAGAAAATATTACGAATGAACTTTAGTGAAGAATTAGCTTTGCTCTTGCGTGCCTGCTATCCGTTGATTTATATAGCGACAACTGAAGAAGAAAGATTGGAAAACGCGATCGCAGAAATTGTTCGTCCCTTGGGAAATCGCAATGTTTATATTTGGGATTTTGTCGAAGGTTATGGTGATAACCCAAATAATCAAGGGTTCGGCAAACGTAATCCCCTGCAGGCTTTAGAATTCATTGAAAAGTTACCTCCAAAAACAGAAGGAGTCTTTATTCTTCGTGATTTCACTCGTTTTTTCGAGGATATTTCGGTTTCTCGTAAATTGCGTAATTTAGCTCGTGATCTCAAGTCCCAATCCAAAAATATTATTATTATTTCTTCACAAATAGACATTCCTGCCGAACTAAGTGAAGTCTTGACGGTCTTAGATTTTCCCTTACCGACGGCAGCTCAGATAAAAAAAGAAATTACGCGATTAATCTCGGCAACAGCTGGGATTCAGAATACAAAATTGCTCAATGAATTGGTTCGTGGAGCTCAAGGTTTATCTTTAGAGAGAATTAGAAGAGTTTTGACCAAGGCGATCGCAGCCCACGGAACCTTGAAACCAGAAGATGTGGAATTAATCCTCGAAGAGAAACGGCAATCGATTCGACAAACTCAAATTCTCGATTTTTACCCTGCAACCGAGCAAATTTCCGATATTGGCGGATTAGATAATCTCAAAGATTGGTTAGTTAGAAGAGGTGGCTCCTTTAGTGAACAGGCAAGAGCCTATGGTTTGCCCAATCCCCGTGGTCTACTGTTAGCAGGAATTCAAGGCACAGGGAAATCTCTCACCGCCAAAGCGATCGCTCATAACTGGCATTTACCTCTGTTGCGACTAGATGTCGGGCGCTTATTTGCCGGGCTAGTCGGAGAATCCGAATCCCGCACTAGACAAATGATCAACTTAGCAGAAGCCTTAGCACCTTGTATTTTATGGATTGATGAAATTGATAAAGCCTTTGCTGGGGGAAGTGCTCAGGGCGACTCTGGAACAACTAGTCGAGTTTTTGGAACTTTCATTACTTGGTTAGCAGAAAAACAATCACCAGTGTTTGTCGTTGCTACAGCCAATAACATTCAGACTCTCCCACCAGAAATGTTGCGCAAAGGCAGATTTGATGAAATATTTTTTGTTGGTTTACCATCTCAAGAAGAAAGAGAAGCCATTTTCCAAGTGCATTTAGGCAAATTACGCCCCCACAACCTCAAGAATTACGACTTCAAAAGATTAGCTTACGAAACCCCCGAATTTTCAGGAGCAGAAATTGAACAAACCCTCATTGAAGCAATGCATATTGGCTTCAGTCAAAACCGGGATTTTACCACAGACGACATTTTAGAGGCCGCCAGTCAAACTGTACCCTTAGCCAAAACTGCCCAAGAACAAATTCAATTTTTACAAAATTGGGCAGCCGCAGGTAAAGCTCGGATGGCATCACGCAAGAGTGGATTGTCCATGAGTTGAAACACTATTAACTTGCCGTTCTTTGTAGGTCATGGCTTGTTTGGTCTACTCTAATTCTCTTCTGCCTTCTAGTGCTCGGGCCAAAGTAACCTCATCGGCATATTCCAAATCTCCTCCCATGGGTAAACCAAAAGCAATCCGAGTGACCTTAGTAAAGGGTTTGAGCAATTGACCAATATATAGTGTAGTGGTTTCTCCTTCAACACTGGGGGAAATAGCGATAATAATCTCCGCAACTTTTTCTTTAGTGACTCGTCGAACCAAACTTTCAATATGGAGTTGTTCCGGGCCAATTCCCGCCATGGGAGAGATTGTTCCCCCTAGTACATGGTATAAACCGCGATATTCCCGAGTTTTTTCGAGGGCAATGACGTCACGAGAATCTGAGACGATACATATTATGTTGCGATCGCGATGGGGATTACTACAAATCGAACATACCGGCTCAGCTGAAAGGTGAAAACATACTCTGCATAATCCAACTTGTTTTTTGGCGTTAAGTATTGCCTGAGCCAAATCTTCTACTTCTTTATCCGAACGCTTAATGAGATAGAGAGCCAGCCTCTGGGCAGTTTTGGGCCCGACTCCAGGCAACAATTGTAATTGTTCTATTAGTCGAGCTAAAGGAGGAGTATAAATAGTTCTTGGTTCCTATAAGGTTATTTGAACCCGCCCATTTTATCAAAAGCTCTCAGCTAAAGGGAGACAAAGCTCCAAGAATTATATTTGCAACCGCTACAAAAAAAGTTATGATGATAAATCGTGAGTTTTTAACAAAGCTATGAATGCTGAAGCGATTATTCGTTCTATAGAGGCTGAATACCTCAAGTCAGATTTACCCGAAATTTACGTTGGGGACAGCGTAGAAGTTGGGGTCAAAATCAAAGAAGGGGCCAAAGAAAGGGTTCAACCCTATAAAGGTACTGTCATTGCTATGCGCAATGGAGGAATCAACGAAACTATTACCGTGAGAAAAACCTTCCAAGGTGTAGGCGTGGAGAGAGTATTTCTCCTTAATTCCCCCTTGGTTTCTTACATTAAAGTTGAGCGTCGTGGCCGGGTGCGTCGTGCGAAATTGTACTATTTACGCGATCGCGTAGGTAAGGCAACCCGCATCAAGCAACGTTTTGACAGGCCCCTCTAAAATGAGCAATTAAGCATTTTGCTTGGTTGCGAAAAAAGATTACAAAGATGCGGTATGATAAGGTTTAACAGAGCTTAAAAAGTCTGCTAATGCGTCCTTAGTTCAGTTGGTAGAACGTCGGTCTCCAAAACCGGATGTCGAGGGTTCAAGTCCTTCAGGGCGCGTCACCTAAATAATTACTATCTCAGCATCAAATGTTGTCTTGCGGGGTTTGTTGTCTTCATTCTGGAGGCCCATGCGGTCAAAGTGATATTTAGATCATATTCTAAGTACCAAAATACATGTCAAGACTGTTTCTGAGACCTCTTATAATAAAAAGCAAGCTATTGTAAAAGTCTTTCAGTGTAAAAAATAAAACAAGCAATATTATTTAAGAAATAAGAGATCGCAATTTTGCGTCCAGATTGGAGGTAGAAAACCTTGACACAAAAAAATGCCAAACAAAAAAATGCAGTGAGCAAACAACCAGAATCATCAGAGCAAAAAAGCTCCGACAAGGGCTCTAATTTGACCAGCTTTGTGGGAGAAACAAAAGAGGAGTTAGGCAAAGTGGCCTGGCCTTCCCGCCAGCAGTTGCTGAGCGAATCGACTGCTGTGATCTTGATGGTAATCTTAGTTGCAACTGTCATTTACTTAGTGGATAATTTCTTCGCTTGGGGATCAGGCAAGGTATTTTAAATGGACAATACTACCGATATACCAGAAGATAATCAGCCCAAGAAAGTAACTGTAGGTCGTCCCCGATGGTATGCCGTACAGGTTGCTTCGGGCTGCGAGAAAAGGGTAAAAGCCAATTTAGAACAGCGTATTCATACTTTAGAAGTGGCAGATCGCGTTCTGAAGGTTCAAATACCTCAATCTCAAACAGTCAAAATCCGTAAGGATGGTTCGCGCTTACATGGTCAAGAGAAAGTTTTCCCTGGTTATGTGCTAGTGCAAATGATCATGGATGATGATGCTTGGCAAGCTGTTAAAAACACTCCCCATGTGATTAATTTCGTGGGAGCTGAACAAAAGCGCAATTATGGCAGAGGAAGAGGTCATGTTAAGCCTTTGCCCCTTTCTCCTAGCGAAGTCGAGCGGATCTTTAAACAAGTAGAAGAACAAGAGCCGGTTGTCGAAGTCGATATGGCCATCGGAGACAAGATTATAGTTTTGTCTGGCCCCTTTAAAGACTTTAGCGGAGAAGTAATTGAAGTTAGCCCAGAAAGAAGTAAGCTCAAAGCTTTATTATCTATTTTTGGACGAGATACTCCAGTAGAATTGGAATTTAACCAAGTCGAGAAACAAAACTAAATTATGCCAAGAAAAGTTGTCGCCCTTATTAAACTAGCTTTACCTGCCGGTAAGGCTAACCCTGCACCTCCTGTCGGGCCTGCACTAGGTCAACACGGGGTAAATATCATGGCGTTTTGTAAAGAATACAACGCCAAAACTGCTGATAAGGCAGGACTCGTAATTCCTGTTGAGATTTCTGTTTTTGAAGATAGAAGTTTTACTTTTATTCTGAAGACGCCTCCAGCATCAGTTTTGATCAAAAAGGCAGCAGGAATTGAAAAAGGTGCGAGTGAACCCAATAAACAAACTGTCGCAAGTATTACGATCGCTCAACTCAAAGAAATCGCTGAGACCAAAATGCCTGACCTCAATGCTAACGACATTGAAGCCGCAATGAAAATTGTTGCTGGGACAGCGAAAAATATGGGTGTTGCCATCTCAGGCTAAATTTAAGTAATAAGTAATAAGTAATGAGTATTAATTGCTTAGCTTTTTGATTATTACTGCAACAACTGATAACTGATAACTGATAACTGAAAAGGGGAGAGGCGATCGCTTCGTAATTACCCAAGGAGATACATAAATGCCAAAGAAAAAGAATAAGATATCTCGCCGCATGAAAGAGTTGTTGGCGAAGGTAGAAGAAAAAGCTTACGAACCCCTAGCAGCAGTCACTCTGCTCAAGGAGACTGCCACTGCCAAATTCGATGAAACGGCAGAAGTTCATATCAAATTGGGAATCGACCCCAAATATACTGACCAACAACTCAGAACTACTGTGAGCCTTCCCAAGGGAACTGGTCAAACCGTGAGGGTAGCAGTTATTGCTCGTGGAGAGAAAGTTAAAGAGGCTGAAGATGCAGGAGCTGATGTTGCTGGCTCTGAAGAATTGATCGAAGATATCCAAAAGGGCATGATGGACTTTGATGTTTTGATTGCAACCCCTGATATGATGCCTAAAGTAGCTCGCTTAGGTCGGATGTTGGGGCCCAAAGGCTTAATGCCATCACCTAAAGGGGGCACTGTCACCGATAATTTGGCGGCAGGAATCGCCGACTTCAAAGGTGGGAAATTAGAGTTTCGGGCCGATCGCACAGGGATTGTTCATGTCAAATTTGGCAAGGCATCCTTTAAACCTGAAGACTTGTTGACTAACCTCAAAGCCTTACAGGAAACAGTAGATCGTAACCGTCCAACTGGAGCCAAAGGTCGTTACTGGAGAAGTATGTATGTATCTTCTTCCATGGGGCCTTCGATTGAGGTAGACATAAGTGCCCTCAGAGATTTACAATCAGAGGACGAAGCCTAATAAGGCTAACAATTAAATATTTTTGGTTTAAGTGACTGATACCGAAGACAGCAGGTGCTAAATGCTTAATTTCCTGCCGAGGTTCGTGTCCATTGAGTTTTAAATCTTTTTTCCCAGCGACACAAAAAGCAGGAAAAGAGTTTATCAAGGCATGACCTCTGGCAACTAGCTGGAGGTCTTATTTTATGGCGGTTAATACAACCCGTCAAACACAGGAGGTGACAACCGAATGGGGAGAACCCGTGCGAACAAAGGAGTAATTATTGAGCAACTCAAGGAAGACTTGAAGGATGTTCAATTGGCCTTTGTTATTGATTATAAAGGGTTATCAGTATCCGAAATCACCGATCTTCGTAACCGTCTGCGTCCTGTTGGAGGTACTTGTCAAGTTGCCAAAAACACCTTGATGCGGATTGCGGTTGACGGCGATGAAAACTGGAAACCCATGCAGGAATTTCTAAGTGACACCTCTGCTTTTCTTCTGGTAGGAGAAGAAGTGGGTGCTGCTGTCAAAGCCTATAAGGAATTCCAAAAAGCCACCAAAAAAACCGAATTACGCGGTGGGGTGATGGAAGGTCGTGCTTTGACCAAGCAACAGGTTGAAGCCTTAGGCGATTTACCATCCAAAGATCAGCTCTATGCTCAAATTGCTGGTGCAATCAACGGTTTAGCGACCAAGATTGCGATCGGAGTAAAGGAAGTTCCAGCATCTTTGGCCAGAGGAATCAAAGCTGTATCCGAAAAAGACGATCAAGCGGCATAGATTTGTCCGTTTTTGTTCGTTCGATATTTATTGTTAATTGTTCATTGTGATTTAAGGAGTAACCAAATATGTCTGCTGTAGATGAAATTCTCGAAAAGCTAAAGTCTCTAAGTCTTCTAGAGGCTGCTGAATTAGTTAAGCAAATTGAAGATACTTTTGGCGTTAGTGCTGCTGCTTCTGCTGGCGTAGTTATGGCTGCTCCTGGTGCTGCTGCTGGTGGTGAAGCTGCTGAAGAGAAAACTGAATTTGACGTTGTTCTTGAAGATGTACCCAAAGACAAGAAAATTGCGATCCTTAAAGTGGTTCGTGCAATTACTGGTTTGGGTCTAAAAGAAGCAAAAGCAATGGTAGAAGAAACTCCCAAAGCAATCAAAGAAGGAGTTCCCAAGGAAGACGCCGAAGACACCAAGAAAAAATTGGAAGAAGCTGGAGCAAAAGTTGCTGTTAAGTAATTTTCCTGCCAGTAATTGAATAATTCAGGTGGATAATATTCCACCTTTTTGATAGGGAATGTAAAAGTTACATTCCCTATTTTTATTCTTTGTCAGGGCAGGACAAAACATTTTTGTATTTCTTGGAAGAGTTATAGCACTAGGCATTTTTGTTAGGACGTTTTTTTGTTCCCTGTTCCCTGTTGCCTTTCACCAAAACCTACATGATCTAACTATTCTCTATAGTGCCATAATTCATAAACCTAGGGAATTTTCCAAAGATTCCACAACGATATCCGTTAAAATCTGAATACGATAGCGACAACTATTGGTTTGTGCCGAGTTAAATGTTCCGTTTTCCCAATATTTATTACTTCCTGCACCACCACCACAAACCCCAAAATAAGGACAGGTGTTACGGCATAATGTAACTCCAGCAGCCAAATCCTGATAAATTTGTTGAAACTTCTCGCTGAGGCAAACAGATTCCAAACTGTCCTGCCGTAAATTTCCCAAAATAAAGTCTCCATAATCTTGGGTTTTAACTGATAATAATTCGGGATCGAACGTCGAGAAATTTCCCTGATAATCAACATTAACAATGGCAAAAGGATGATTCATTTCTGTAGTCTGCAAACGCTCTTCGTTATATATCAAACTACCCAAGGTTTCAAATTCTCTTAATTGAAACTCACCCTTACTTTGGCTGGTTAATTCCCAAAATCTTTTGATAAAGTGACGATAAGTTGCTTCAGTTTCTGTACCGTCTAGGGAAGAAGATTGGTTGACTCCTTCTGTTTCTTCCATATTGAAGCCAACATCTGTAATTTTATTTTTGACAAAAAATTCAAATAGCTCGTCCGCATAGTGAAGGGAATCCTTAGTAATTACGCAGATCACACTATGGGATATTTCATTTTGTTGCAGATATCGTAGACCTCTCATGGTCATTTCATGGGAAGAGTCACCTTGACGATTTACACGATGGGCATCATGGAGAAAAGCTGGGCCGTCTAAACTAACACCAACATGAACTGGATACTCTTTAAAGAAATCACACCAAGCTTGGGTAATTAAGGTCGCATTAGTCTGGAAAGAATGCTCGACAACGAAGTTTTGTATATTATATTGAGCGTTGATTTTTTGAATTTTGGCAAACGCAGACTTATAGAAAGAAATAGGGACAGTTAATGGTTCTCCAGCATGCCAGCAAATGCTAAGATCACCCCGAAAAAAGCTGCTGGTAAAGATTTTTTCGAAGATAGGTTCGATTAAATCAAGGGATAATAAGTTTCTGAGATGACGGTCTGGTAAATAACAGTAATCACAATTGAGATTACAAAAAGAAGTAGGCTGAATTACGATCAGACTAATTGGGCCAAATTGTGAGATTTCAGGAATTTTTGCTGCAACTTCGGCTTGAGAAAATATCATTTTTCACTTATTTGGGTATGACTCATTATTTCTAGTAACGACGATTTAAAAAGCCACCGCCATCACCCCAACTTCTTCTATTTAGGAAACTACCTCCACCACCATCAGCAAAACCTCCCCGCCGACCTTTTATCCAACTGGCAATGTCTAAGTTTTTTTTCAAGGCAGAAGATGTAGGCACTTTCGTCTCTCGTTCTTTGAGGGTGGCTGCAATTTTTGCCAAACGACTTTCCAGCATTTGGGTATTTTCCGAGGAGGTTGAGTCAACTGGATAAGCCTTAGTTTTTGCGGGAGAATTCAAAGTTGCTAGGGCAACTATAAAACTAATCCAAGTGATTTTTGTTAATTTCAATATCTGCTCCTTATTTATCCTTATTTATAATTGCCACTCTAATTTCAAAATTACTAATTATTTAATTGTCAAAAGGAATTTGTTCGTGATTAGTAATTGTATTTTGATAAAACTCTTTAACCAATTCGGGGTCGATAATTTCAATCACCCCTTCAGGTCCAAACCATTTATTGAGCATCTCTAATGATTGTTGGTCTCCGACAAGATAACCTTCCATCATTTTCGCGATCGCATAATTAGCAATATTGAGAAAACCAGAGTTATTTTCCCGAACCATGCAAGCCACGCCGTAACGGGCATAGGGCTTTTCTGTTAATTTAGGAAATATTTCATAGTCATCAGGAGCGATTTCCTGGCGCACTCCATCGAGAATCAAACTATCTCCAGCTAGGGCATCAACCTGTCCTGCTTTAAAAGCTGCAACCCCTTCGGCAAGAGTTGACATGGTCACTAATGTAGCTTGAGGATAAGCTAACTTCATTGCATCCTGAACAAAGGTAGCAGGGGGAACCCCAATTTTTTTATTGGCAACCGAATCTGAGGTATTTCCTGCTGGGACTAAAAGTCTGATGCCAGACAAACTATATCTGATAGTAAAATCTGCATGGCGGTCTCTTTCCCATGTAAAAACTGTATTACAAGCAACATCGATCTCGCCGCTGGTGAGTTTGGGCAAAACTTCAGTAATGCTATTTGCCTCGACAAAATCTATTTCAATAGTTTTCCCTAATTCCTGCTCTAGTTGCTTTTGGATCAGTTTGACGATGTCTATGGAGTAACCATCTAATTCTTCTTGTTGATTGTAATAAGCATAGGGCACTCTATCAAAAGAAGTTCCCACAACCAATCTTCCAGTCTTAGCTACAGATTCTAATACGGTTTCTGCAACGACTGGTTTAACTCCGAAAACCAACAACAACGCACTAAGAAGAGTGAGTGAAATTTTTTTAATCATTCAATTCAGTAATTCCTCTTGATAAAGTGAATTTTACCTTAGTTGGTCAGAGTTAAGGATTAAATTATTTGGACATTACGACGATTTTCTCTGCAAATCAATCTATCGACGAAAATATAGAATTAATCAAATCAGTATCCATTAACTCGTATAAACTAATACAGGTACTCGTTTAAATGCTGGAGTTCCACAGCGAGTATCTACTGGAGCATCAAAAATTACGTTAACTTCAGGGTAAAACATCAACGCAGCCCCTGAACGGATTTCGCCATAAATAACCTCAATATTTTCCAGCTGACTAACGTTCCCTTTGACTGTTACCCGTTGATGTTCTCTCAACCCAGCATTTTCCGCATCAACTTGATTCATCAAAATGCAGTTGCGATGGGATAGTCCTCGGTATTTATCCTCAGTCCGATAAACTACAGTATTATGCTGAGCATAACCGCGTCCTGTCATCAATGACAGCACTAAACCGTGAGTATATTTAGTCACACCAAAGTCTTGGGCTTGGGGCAAAGATAGCTGAGGCAGGGGCGTAACAAACATCGATGCTTTGCCAGAGGGCGTAGGGAAATGAGGTTGATTCAGAATTCGCCCACTAATAGTAAACTCTGCTTTGGTTTCATCAATCTCTGCTATTTTCTCGTAGCCAGGAATTGTTTGAGCGATTAGCTGTCGAACATATTTGGTATCTTGCAATTGTCGCCAGTCAACAGGATCTTCTCCATGAACACGATGGGCAAGTTCGGTGAGAAAATCTACCTCTGCAATCAGGTCAGAATCTGCAAGATGGGTTGTGCCTTCATCATTAAGACGGACAAAATTGTTCCCCGACTCGACTGTAGTTTTATGGGGGTTTTCAAAACGATTCAGAACAGGAATCACAATTGTCTGCTGTGCTAAACCATGAAAATGACCTAAATTGGGCTTGGTAGATAGATAGATAATGGTTTTGATTTTGCCCAGGGCTCGCTTGACTTTTGGGGAATTAGGATTTGCTCCATACAAGTTTCCCCCCAAACAGATTAGAGTATCTACCTTTCCCGCATCGGCTGCTTCAATTAAAGCATGGGTATCATATCCTGGTACTCGGCTTAGAGGACGATCTAAAAGCTGTTCCAAAGACTGTTGAATTTCTTTTTTAAGGTCAACTGTCACGCCCATCGAACCAAAACCCTGAACGTTGGAATGCCCTCTTATCGGCATCAATCCAGCTCCCAACTTGCCTAGATTTCCTGTCATCAAAGCAGTATTGGCAATACTATTGACATTGTCCACTCCGTTTTGCTGCTGGGTAATCCCCATCGCCCAGGCAAAGACAACTTGGGGAGACGAACTAATGATTTGGGCGGCAACTTCGATTTCTGCTTGAGAAACACCACAGGTTTCGGTAATTGTCTCCCAGGATATAGAACGAGCATGGGCCAAAACTTCTGACCAGTCTTCGGTATGTTCTTGCAAAAATTCTTGGTTGATTTTTTCCTGTTCGAGTAATGACTTTTGGATACCGACAAACAGGGCCACATCACTACCGGGAATCGGCTGAAGATAGATAGAAGCAATCTCTGAGCCACTCAGAAAAGATTTGAGAAAAGCAGGAGAGCCAAATTTAACCAATCCTTTTTCCTTGACTGGATTAATTACAATCACTTTGCCACCGCGATCGCGCAGCTCAATCAATTCGTTCATTAAACGAGGATGATTATAGGCAGCATTAGAACCTGCTAACACCACACAGTCAGTTTCTTTTAAGCTTTTCAAACTAACTGTTGAGGTCCCAGTGCCAAACATCCGTTTGAGTCCCCAAGTCGAAGGTGCATGACAAAGATCAGAACAGTCTGCCAGATTATTGGAACCCAAGGCACGAATCATTAGTTGTAGCAAAAAGGCTGCTTCATTAGAAGAACGACCCGAACTATAGGATGCTACTCTTTCAGGGGTTATTTTAAATGCTGCTTCTGCCAGCCGATAAATTTCATCCCAACTTATTTTCTGATAGTGACTATTTCCTTTGGAAAAAATTACGGGGAAACTCCACCTACCCAATTTATCGGCTTCTAAAGAGGTGAGCTGCTGAAGTTGTTCAATGCTTTGTTGCTCAAAGAAATTCTTCTTAATTGGTGGTTGAATCTCGGCAGCGATGGCCTCAACACTTTTCATACAGCGTTGGAGCTTTTCTCCCTCTTCGTTGGTGAAGCCTCCTAGCTGCCCACCGGTTCCCCAGGCACAAGATAAACAAGCACTTTTATGTAATAAGGTCTGCCAGATTTTCGGGCCTTCTGGCGATAGGGTCTGTTTTGCCCAGTATTTTATTACTGGCAAGCCTCCTCCTGCGGTGGGAATCTTTTGCTCGGAATCTAATTCTTCTGAAGTGGGTTGAATCAGCTTCTCATCCACATTGCTACCTCTCTTTCTTGATTAAGGTGAGTTTGAGGAAAATTTTAGATGTATATCTTTATCTATTGCTGTATCTATTGTCTCATCTGAAGGTACAGAAAAACTGTACTTTGACCCCGGTCTGAACTTATTGGATTATGGAAATTAGAAAAAATGGCTCTAAAAATCATCCTCCCCTAATTGCAATTAATAAAACCCCCTTAATCTTGTATCATGAAAGTCTTAATATTAATTTACGAAACCCCAATTCATTTTTCTGATTGCTATAAATGAAGTGTCGTCATTTGTCGGCTCAATTATTCTTAATTACTATGATATTTGCCAATATTATTGGGGAATTATCATTTATAGATGCATTTAGTCTTGCTTGTAGTCTGTAGAAAGCTTCTTAGTCAATTTTACTATAGATTGCTTGAAAATGATAATTGTTATCAAAAATTTTATCTAATGCATTTCTACCATTTATGGTGATCAGCCACGCCTCTTTTTTTGGGCTGTTTTTTTGTCTTGAGATAAGACAGTTTGTCATTCTGTAATTCTTTTTTGTTTAGCTTATGTCCACAAATGATTTTCATCCCCTAGTTGATGGCACAGTTCTAGCTGGAAATAAAAACAGTAATATTCTGGTGGGAACGGAGTTTAACGATCAACTTTTTGGCCTAGGTGGCAATGATGCCTTAGTCGGGCAAAATGGTCAGGATTTATTACTGGGAGCTATTGGCAATGATGCCTTGTATGGCTTGGACGGGGGCGATAAGTTAGACGGTGGTCAGGGAAATGACAATTTGTTGGGGGGGCCTAATAGTGATTGGCTATTTGGTCGTCTGGGCGACGATGTTTTATGGGGCGAAGATGGTGATGACGATCTCAGTGGAGGAAAGGGCACTGACATCCTCAATGCTGGACCCGGTGATGATTTTGTTAATGGTGGTATAGGTAATGATTACCTATTGCTAAAGGGTGGCTCTGATACTGTAGTTCTGGGTCCGGGGAATGGATTTGATATTGTTCTCGACTATCACGATGGACAGGATAAGATTCAGATTAATCAGTTGAATTTCCATCAGTTGGAGATTTCTCCCTTGGGTCATAAGGGGACATTGATTAGTGTCGATGATCCAGGTTCACATTTTGATGGCGAGACTTTAGCTTTACTACGGAATGTCGATCCACATTTGCTAGATATCGATGATTTTATTTTCAATCAAGGCCCAACGATTACCAGTGAAAATTTTAATGAAGTCCCCGAAAATGAGACAGCTGCAATAGATGTTAATGCGATCGACGATTTTGATGGAGAAGGTTCTGGATTAACTTTTAGTTTGACTGGGGGAACTGATAAAGAGCAGTTCGAGATTGATTCTCGTACGGGAGAAGTTAGTTTTAAAGAGGCTCCCGATTTTGAAAATCCTGGAGATGCCGATGGGGATAATAATTATCATATTCGGGGCAAGGTTACTGATTATGGTGGTTTAAAGGATGTTCAGGATATCACTATCACAGTTACGGATGTTAATGAAGCAGAAGTGACTGCGGCTTTGATGAATGATACGGGAATTGATGGTGATGGAATTACTATTGATCCCACGGTGGCGGGAGAAATTATTAGCTCAGAAGATGGCGAGGTGATTCCCCCAGAAGAAATTGTCTCGTTGATGGGACGACTTAATGGTGGGGAATATATTGATATTAGTACGGCCTTAATTGGCGACGGTACTTTTAAAATCTTTGAAGAGTTTGAGGCTTTAAGTGATGGCAACTTACCTGATGGGGATTACACGTTAGGTCTAAAGGCGACTAATGTTTCAGGGGAAGATACACCAGAATTTATCGTTAGTTTCACTTTGGATCGCACACCTCCAGAGATCACTTTTGATTTGGCTCCAGAAAGTGATACTGGCGAAGTTGGCGATATGATTACCACGGAGCGGTTGGTAAATCTGGTGGGTCAAACTGATCCTAATTTGCAGGTAACTTTGGTACAAACGGGAGAAATTACCACTGCTGATGAGAATGGTGATTTCACTTTTACTGATGTGCCACTTCAGTCTGCGGGAACTAGACCTTTTACTGTGATAGCGGTTGATGATGCGGGTAATCAGGGTAGGTTTACTAAGGATATAACTCGGGTTGGGGTTAATGGTGCTCCAACGATTACTAGTACTCCTGAAACTGTGTTTGAGCCGGAAACTGAGGATAGTTATCGTTATCAAGTTCAGGCAGTCGATCCAGATGAAGATAATCTCAATTACATTTTGCTTGATGCACCAGATGGGGCAAGTATTAATGAAAATGGGGCAATTATCTTTACTCCTGAAGGAACTATTCAACCTTCATATCCATTTACCGTGCAGGTGGATGATGGTCGTGGTGGTACGGATGTTCAAGAGTTTGCGGTTGAAGTGCCTGGTGTTGGTGGTACGGGTATTATTCGAGGTATTAAATGGAATGATCTAAATGGCAATGGCGATCGCGATGATTCAGAACCTGGTTTGGCAGGAGTTACAGTTTATTTAGATAGTAATAATAATGGTGTTCTAGATCTAGAAGAACCAACTCAAGTAACAGCAGAAGACGATCCAACTACTACCGATATTGATGAAACGGGACAGTATGAATTTAATAATCTTCCTGCTGACACTTATATTGTACGGGAAGTTGTTCCAGTAGGATTTGAGCAGACATTCCCCAGTAGCTTGACAGCTCCTACTGGCGACGGTTTTGCTGATGTTGTTTTAGAATTCTTTGATAGTGGAGTCGGACCGATTCCTGGGCCCTACGGCTCACCTCCTGGGACTACACGCTTCAATATTCCTGTTAGCACGGATGTTGTTCTGGGACCTCCTTTCAGACCTCGGACTGATTTAAGTGGTGACTTTCTGTCTTTGCCTACAGGCACTTTTATTACCGTTGGCTTCACTGATGAGGTAGTTATTGATGGGCCAGGAGATGACATTTTCATTGAAAGTTTATTTGATTCGGCGGGTGAATTCGCTGAGATTTCTGTTAGTGCAGATGGGAATGAATTTGTTGTTCTTGAAACCATTGGTCAAGGAGGTTCTCAAGGAGTTGATTTAGCCGACATCAACTTTACAGAGCCTGTGGTGGCTGTGCGCATTGAAGGACTGGATAATCGTGGTTCAGCGCCAGGTTATGACTTGGTAAGTGTGGAAGTGCTTCCTGGAAGTATTGCGAATCCTGACTTTTATACTGTCGAGCTAGAGGAAGGTGAAGTTGTTGAAAATATTGACTTTGGTAATACACAGGTTGCTTCGGGTATTATTCGAGGTATTAAATGGGACGATCTAAATGGCAATGGCGATCGCGATGATTCAGAACCAGGTTTAGCTGGAGTTACTGTTTATTTAGATAGTAATAAAAATGGGGTTCTAGATCCAGGAGAGCCAGTACAAATAACAGCGGAAGACGATCCAACCACTCCTAATATTGACGAAGTAGGACAATATGAATTTAATAATCTTGCTGATGGAATTTACGATGTTCGAGAAATAGCTCCTGAGGGATTTGAGCAAACTTTCCCTGTTGATAGAGAAGGAACTACAGGAGATGGTTTTGCTGATGTAGTTTTAGAATATTTTGATAGTGGTTCAGGACCAATTACTGGGCCTTATGGATTTGACGGGGTTAATGGCAATGTCCCAGTATCAGTAGATGTTGTCTTGGGAAATAATAATCAATCTCTAGCTTTGCCGACCGACTCTTTTGTGACAGTAGGTTTTACTGATGAAATTATTATTGATGGACCTGGAAATGATATTTTTGTCTCAGAGTTAGGAGCAGCAGGAGACAGAGCGGAAGTCTTTGTTAGTTCTGATTTAGAAAATTTTACCTTCATAGGTATTGGCAATGGAGGCAATACTTCAGTTTTTGATTTGAGTTCTATTGAATTTACAGAGCCAGTAAGAGCTGTAAAAGTTGTAGGACTAGATAATAGAGGTTCAGTCCCAGGTTTCGATCTTCTTAGCGTACAAGGTTTACCTGAAAGTATTACTAATCCTGATTTTTATACTGTCGACCTAGCTCAAGGAGAAGTTGTTGAAAATATTGACTTTGGTAATGCGCAGGTTGCTTCGGGAATCATTCGTGGTACGAAATGGGAAGATCTAGATGGTGATGGTGAACGGGATGATGCTGAGCCTGGTTTGGGCGGAGTTACAGTTTATTTAGATCTTAATAATAATGGTATTTTAGAAGCAGATCATGGTGAACCAATTCAAGTAACAGCCAACGACGATCCTGATACTCCCAATATTGATGAGACGGGGCAGTATGAATTCAGAGATTTAGAAGCTGGTAACTATATAGTTCGTGAAGTTGTTCCTGATGGATTCGAGCAGACGTTCCCTCTTGGCAGCAGCACGCAAATTGGAGATGGATTTGCCGATGTTGTTCTAGATTTCTTTGATAGCACCGGCGAGGGACCGATAGGTGGTGGCGATAATATTCCTCTCGAATCACCTGTGGATACGAGCGTTGTCCTAGGCAGTGATGAAGAGAACAAAGATTTCTTGATTCTTCGCAAGGATTCATCGATTACGGTTGGCTTCACTGATGAAGTTGTCGTAGATGGTGAAGGAGACGATATTTTTATCGCAGAGGAGATCCCTCGGGATGAACAAGCTGAAGTTTTTGTGAGTTCAGATGAAGAAAACTTTGTTTCTTTGGGAATTGCCGATGGGGGCACTACAACAGCTCTTGACTTGGCTGCTATTAGCTTCACAGAACCTGTCAGGGCAGTTAAAATTGTTGCCCTCAATGATGGCAGTGGAACTCCTGGGTTTGAGCTGCTGAACGTCCAAGTTCTGCCCAACAGCATTGCCAATCCTGGCTTCTACAATATCGAACTAGCTGAAGGAGAAGTTGCCACCGATATTGATTTTGGTAATGTTCTGACTGATCTCAACCTTAATTTTGATCCAGAAATACTTTCAGAGCCTATTACTACAGCTTTTGAGGGAATTCCCTATCAATATAATGTAGCAGCGGTAGATCGCAATCGGGATGAGCTAACTTATAGCTTGCCTACAGCTCCTGACGGTATGGAAATTAATGAAGATACGGGAGTGATTACTTGGGATACAGGCGCTGTTGATAACTATGAAGTCGTAGTTCAAGTTGATGATGGTCGAGGTGGAGTTGTTACACAAACCTATAATTTAGAGGTGGTAGCGGCTCCAGTCGATGATATACCACCAGATGTATCCCTTGGGTTTAGCGGTACGGTCTTTAATATTGGGGATACGATTAATCTGCAAATTGCCGCCACAGATGATACTGGTTTATCAGATTTAGATCTTGCTTTTGATGGTAATTCTCTACCTCTAACTCCAGATATTGCTGATATTGGGGTAATTAATACTTCTTCTGTGAACTTCACTGAGCCAGGCGTATTTGATATTGTGGCCTCTGCTACCGATCTTGGGGGTAATAGCGATACTGAGACACTTTCTATACGGGTGCTCGATCCTGATGATACCGAAGCGCCAGAAGTAGAAATCGATGTGAGTGAATTTGATCCTTTCGATTTAGTAATTAGAGAGAAAACTAATATTGTTGGTACCGTTAGTGATGAAAATCTCGAATTTTATCGAGTTGAAATTGCGCCTGTTAGTCTAATTGACCTTAACAATCCTGCGGCTCCAAACCCAGCTTACATAACTGTTGGTGAAGGTACAGACAATATTGAGAATGGTGTTTTAGCTTGTTTAGATCCCAATCTCTATGCCAATGACAACTATTTCTTGAGGGTTTTAGTTCAGGATATCAACGGAAATGTGAATGTAGAGGGCTTTGGTGTGGGAATTAATTCCCAGAACAAACCAGGAGAATTTAGCCTCGAATTCACCGACTTATCGATTCCAGTGGCAGGCATACCTATTGAAGTAACTCGGAACTACAGCAGTTTGGAGTCTAATATCCTTGGTGATTTTGGATTTGGTTGGACTTTGGGATTAGGAGATCCTCGGATTGTAGAATCTGCGCCTTCTGGAGTTGACCTCACCCAAGATGATTTCTTTGGTGGAAATTCCTTTACCCAAGGAACGAGGGTTGAATTAACTACGCCCGATGGCCGTAGAGTGGGCTTTACTTTCGAGCCTGTGCCTAATGGAGGTAGTTTCTTAGGGGCAAGATTTGCTCCTAGCTTTGTGCCAGATCCAGGAGTCAATGAAACTTTAACAGTGCCTGATTTCCCCTTGAGCCTCAATGGAGATGGTTCAGTTGGTCTCTATTTATTTGGATTTACTTATAATCCTAGTGAATATACATTAACTGCTAAAGATGGAACAGAGTACCAATACAGCCAAAATGTAGGGCTACAAACTGTCACAGATCGCAATGGCAATGTACTGACCATTACCGATGATGGAGTTACTAGTTCTACAGGAGTGGGAATTGAATTCGTTCGCGATGATCAAGGACTAATCACTGAGATTATTGACCCTGAGGGAGAATCAATTGAATATCGTCGTGATGCGAATAATGATTTAGTTGGGGTAAGCGATCGCGAAGAGAATGAAACGACCCATAAGTATGAATCTGATAGAGCGCATTATTTGACAGAATTAATCGATCCTTTGGGAAGAATAGGAGTTCGTACTGAATATGATGAAAATGGTCAAATTAGCAAGATATTTGATGCTGATGGTAATGCTCTAGATATTGATTATGATTCTGCCAGCTCTACTCAAACAATAACCGATCCCTTTGATAATAAAACTACCTTTATCTTTGACGATCGTGGTAACATCATCAGTGAGATTAATGCTTTAGGTGGGTTAACTACTCTTACTTATGACGATAAGAACAACTTAAAGTCAGAAACTGATCCTGAAGGAGATACTATCAGTTATAGTTATGACGATAAGGGTAATGTCTTAACCGAAACTGATGGAGAAGGTAATACTACTACCTTTACCTATAATGCCAATAACGATATCCTCACGGAAACAAATGCGCTAGGTAATGTTACCACTAATACCTATGATGCTAATGGTAATTTAAAAACGAGAGAAGATGCAGAGGGTAATGTAACAACTTATGGTTATGGACTATATAGCCTATTAACCAGTATTACTGATGCGGAAGGTAATGAAGGCACCTTTGCTTATGATGGTCGAGGATATTTAACCCAATTAAACTATCCTTCTGGAGCTAAGTTCACTTTCACCTATGACAATAATGGTAATGTCAGAACGCTAATTAATGACTTAAATCAAGCCGTCACTTTTACTTATGATAATGAAGGAAGGGGAATTAGTGTAACTAATCCAGAAGGCAATACCAGTTTTACTAAATATAATAGTTTTGGTGATACAATAGCAGAAATTGATGAGTTAGGGCGACGTACTGAGTTTGTTTACAATGACAGAGGCTTATTGATTGCTACCATTTACCCTGATGCTACTTCTGGTAATCTTGATGATAATCCTCGTATTATTAATGAATATGATGAGTCAGATCGTCTAATTGCGACAAGAGATGAGTTGGAAAGATTTACTTATTATGAATATGATGCGCTCAGTCGTTTGGAGAAAACTATTTATCCTGATGCCACTCCAGATAATTTAGACGATAATCCTTTTATCCTCACCGAATATTATGCTGATGGTTTAGTGGCTGCTGAAATCGATGAGTTAGGTAACCGTACTGAATTTGAATATGACAAAGCCGGTAATGTAGTCATTCAAAGGGATGCGTTAGGTAATGAAACCATCTTTGAATATGATGCAGTAGGTAATCTGAAAGCTATGATTAATCCTAATGGTAATCGAACTGAATATAGTTATGATGGTTTAGGGCAGTTAATCGAAATTGAATATGCCGATGGTACAGTTGAGCAACAAATTTATAATTCCCTCGGTTATTTGATTGAGGTAATCGATCAAGCTGGAGTCAGCACTAATTATGAATATGATGCTTTAGGAGCATTAACAAAGGTAATTGACGCTTTAGGTGGTGAAACTGAATATATCCGAGATACGGAAGCTAATATTATTCAACAAATCAATGCTAATGGTAATATTATCAACTTTACCTATGATGATTTGAACCAAGTCGCCACCAATACTCTACCCTTAGGACAAATTGCTACCACTACTTATGATGCGGTGGGTAATATTGCTACAACTAATGATTTCAACGGTGTTGTAACGACCTACACTTACGATGAGCGAGATCGTCTGATTGCTCGTAGCTATTCTGATAGAACGCCTACTGAAACCTTCACCTATACTTTAACTGGAGAATTAGAAACTGTTACAGATAATCGAGGCACGACAACCCATGAATATGATGAAAGGGATAGGTTGATATCTCGGACGGAACCTGATGGTCGCAAGATTGAATATACTTATGATGCTGCGGGTAATATTCTTACTTTAAGTACTGATTCTGGGGTTACTGAATATACCTATGATGTTCTGAATCGGATTGATACCGTAACCGATCCTGATGACGGAGTAACCGACTATGATTACGATCCGGTAGGTAATTTGATTACTACCTCTTTTCCCAATGGAGTGGTTGAAAACCGTGATTATGACTCTCTCAACCGTTTGATAGAACTGGAGAATGTTAACGGTAGTGTGATATCCAGCTTTAGCTATACATTAGACGAGGTCGGCAATCGGATTAGGATCGAGGAAGAGGACGGCAGAGTTGTGGAATATGAATATGATGTCCTTAATCGTTTAACTGAGGAATCGGTTACTGATGCCGTCAATGGGAATTTCATTGTTGAATATGTCTATGATGCGGTGGGTAATCGACTACAGAAAGATGATTCGGTTAATGGTCTAACAACCTATAACTATGATGACAATGATCGTTTAATTAGCGAAACAACCAATAATGTAGTTACCCAATATGAATATGATGATGAGGGTAATTTGATTACTAAGAGGATTGATAGTGAAAATCAAACCACTTATGAATGGAATGCCAAGGGTGAACTAACCGCAGTCGAAGCTACTGAAAATGGTTCTACAGGACGTGTTGAATATGAATACGATCATGATAGTATTCGCGTAGCGATAAATATTGATGGAGCGGAAACACGCTTTTTAATTGATAAGCATCAACAGCAATTTGCTCAAGTGATTGAGGAATATCTCACCAGCGGAGAGGGTAATAAATCCTATGTTCATGGTTGGGATCTTATTTCTCAAGACGATGGTACTGAAAGGGTTTACTATCATGTAGATGGCTTAGGAAGCACTCGTAATATAACTGATGTCAATGGCGGCGTAGTAGTTGAATATACCTTTGATGCCTATGGTAATTTGATTAATCAAGTAGGTGATACAGAGAATAACTACTTATTTACAGGTGAGCAGTTTGATAATGAAATTGGATTAAATTACAACAGAGCCAGATATTATGATCCTAATACAGGTAGGTTTATTTCTAGGGATTTTTTTGACGGGTTTAATGATCAGCCCTCAACTTTACAAGATTATTTGTATGCTATTGCAAATCCTGCGAATTATACTGATCCTAGTGGAGAAATTGTAAACATAACTTATGCAAGACTTTCACTTCAGGGAATAGTCTTTTACTCATTTTTACAAGCCGCATTTATTGATTCAGTTATTCCTAATTGTGGTCCAGATTATTTAAGCGAATTTTTGGGGCAAGTAGCATATTTAACTTTGAGAAATACATTATTATTTTTTGCAATAATAACTGGAGCTGGATTTTGGGGAGGATTTGGTTGGTTTAATGTACTAGATGCTTGTGTTGATGGGAATCCCTCTGAATAATCTTTTTTCCCTCTGAAACAATAGGTCGATCAATTTTTGTGAGGTTGAATGCAATCTTTTTTGTGGAGTGAAGAGCGATCATTGTGGAGAGGCGATCGCGTAAATGAGAGTTTACGTTAATAGAAAACAACAGATCACAATTGATGGTAGGGGCGCAAGGCTTGCGCCCAATAATTATCGAAACAGATTAAAGATTACACAAAGTCAAACATGGCACATGCGTAAATATTGTACGCGATCGCGCAGCGCCTCGTCTGTAGCGCGATCGCAGATTTGAATTTAATGAAATATAATCCCCAACATCATCATCGTCGTTCAATTCGGTTACCAAAATACGATTATTCGCGATCTGGACTTTATTTTGTCACCATTTGTACTTATCAAAAATTAAATTGGTTTGGCGAAGTTTGTGACGATAAAATCTGTCTTAATCAAATTGGGAAAATTGTAGCCCGAGAATGGTTACGATCTTCAGAAATACGACAGGAAATTGAATTGGATGAATGGGTTGTAATGCCGAATCATTTTCATGGGATTGTGGTTATCAATCAGAACCATGATGACGGAAATATTCGTAAATTAACAGATCCCAAAACCAATAATTCGGGCGCACATTCGGGCGCACATTCGGGTACATATTTGGACACGCATTTGGGCGCAAGTCTTGCGCCCCTACGGATGCGGAAACCTCGTTCTTTGTCGTCTTTTGTGGCTGGTTTTAAATCTGCTGTAACCAAACAAGTTCGTCAGATTTGTCAAGAACCAAATTTACGTCTTTGGCAACGTAATTATTATGAATCGGTGATTCGCGATCGGCAACAACTGGATAATGTTCGGCGATATATTATCAACAACCCTCTTTGTTGGCATGAAGATCCAGAAAATCAGAATCATCAATCCATTGACTTCCCCTTTTAAATTAAGTTTCTATTATATTGCTATATTATCAATCCTTGACTAACGAAACACCAACTTCAGCTTAATCAACAAAAGATTACCAGTGAGATCGTCTTATGTTTTGGGATTATGGGTCGCGGCTTATCTTCGAATGAGGGGGATTCTGATCTGAATGTGCTTCCTTTGAGGTGAGAGCTGGCTTTGGTCCCTTGCCTTCAACAAAATCAATCTGCAACAATAAATTTGGCGACCATTGTTGAAGATAAAATAATAATCCGTAAATAAACACAATCATTCCCGTCATCTCCATGGCCTCCTCAACCGTTGCAATTAAGGCATAGGTGAGGTTTTGTTGTCCTTGAGCTTCGGCAACATGACTACCGATCGCCTCCATAATTAAGGCGCCTCCCACATAGAAAGCGGCTGCTAGGAAAAAATGTCGTCGGGATTTGTAAGGCAAATTTTGCGTAAATTTCCAAAAACGCTTGCCAAACCAAAGCACAAATATTGCTCCAGGAATTACCCATAATGAATGTAAAAACCAAGGTAAATTCAAAGCTTTACTAACTTCGGGAATAATCAAAATTTCGTGAACACTTAAAACCTCATCGAGCGCCATTAGCACAAAAATAGTTGATAATAGCTGCCAATCAGTTGCAGAGCGATCGCCCTGCTGTTTTTTCCCCTGGGCAATGATTTTTAATAACAAAGCACAAAAGGCCAAAGTCCAGGCAGACAACCAAGTAGGGACATTCATCTCGCGGTCTAGATTAAGAATTCTCGTCCAACTTTCGCGATAATCAAACACATATTTCCCGATTTGGATTCCGGTACTCAAAATAATTAGTATAATAGCCCCGATAGCTAAATATCTGACGATAGAACTTGGTTTGATTGGTACTTTTAATTGCATTGTTATTTGAAATCTGAAGAGATTAGAATCCCAAGATATTAATCGAGTTATTGTGCTTAGGCAAGATTAGCAAAATAGGGATCGACTCTGGCCTCTTGTCGATATTTAGGATTAAGCTTGACAGCTTGTTTTAAATTTTTGATGGCCAATTCCACTTGATTGAACATTGCATAGCAAATCGCTCTATTATAGTAAGCCTGAGCATAATCCGATTGTAGCTCCAAAGTGCGATCGCAACTTACCAGGGCAGCTTCATACTCTTCTAGTTTAATGAGAATATTCCCTCGATAGTTCCAAGCTTTAGCTAATTTGGGATTTAGTTCTACTGCCTTATCAAAAGAAGCTAGGGACTCTTCATCGCGAGACAGCATTTCTAGGGACATGCCGCGATTCATCCAAGCGACCGCATTGCCTGGTTGAACTTCTACCGCATGATCAAAAGATTCGAAAGCCGGTTCATGTCGGCGCAACATACCAAAAGCAACGCCTCGATCTACCCAGGCTTGATAATAATCGGGTTGAATTGCCACCGCTTTATCATAATTGGCGATCGCATCTTGGTAACGCTTCATCCGAGAATAGGTAATGCCACGATTACACCAAGCTTCTGCAAAACTAGGTTGAATTTTGAGCGCCTTGCCAAAAGCTGCGATCGCACCTTCGTATCTCTTGAGATCTCTTAGGGCAATCCCTCGTTGATTCCAAGCTTGGGCATTTTCGGGCTGAAGTTCTAGCGCTTGGTCAAATAAGGCGATCGCTTCTTGATAATTTTCCTGCTCTAGCAGCTGATTACCCTGGGCAATGAAATCATCAGGCTTCTGAAACCATTGGGGTTGATTTTGTTGAAGAATTTCGAGGGGTTCGCGAAGAGTTTGGATATCTTGCTCTATTTGAGAGAGGGCAGTAGCAGAAAACTCCTGGGGAGTTATTTGGGCTAAATCTTCGAGAATTTGGGTTTTCTGAGTTTGGGCTTCTGATTGGATTTGGGATAGTTCAGAAGTAGTTTTGCTTTGCAGTTGCTCTAGATTTTGTAAGGTTTGTTCCCGACTCTGGTCTATTTGCGATCGCATTGCGATAAATTGATTAGTAACTTCAGCTTCCAATTGAGACAAATTTTGCAATGTCTGGGATTTTTGAGTTTGCAGTCCTGAATTTTCCTGGGCAATGCGATCGCTAAATTCTTTTTCTAGCTGAGCCAATTTCTCCAGACTTTGGTCAATTTGTTGTTTAACTTGCGATCTCGAATCTACCAATTCTGTAGCGAGTTCGGTACCCAAATTTTCGAGATTTTGGACAACAAATTCCTGCTGTTGCTGAAGGTTTTGTTCGGCATTGGCTTGCAATTCGGAGAGTTGATTAGAGAATTGAGACTTGATTTTTGTCAAACTCTGCCGCAGCTCTTGCTGTTGCTTTTGTGTTGTTGTTTGGAGCTGAGCTAATTCTGTTGTGAAGTTGGTTTCTGCTTGTTGTAAATCCTGCAAGGTATTTTGTTGTTTTTCGCGAGCTTCTACTGCCAAAGCGGAGATTTGGGGCGTAAACTCAGCAGATTGACGAGATAAATCTTTGAGGACTAGATCTTGCTGTCGCTTAGTTGTGTTTTGCAATTGTAGGAGTTTGGCGGCAAACTCACTAGCGGAGGTTTCCAGATTTTGGATTATGGCAGTTTGTTTTGCCGCAGCTTCTGACTGGATTGACGTAAGTTTGGGAGATAGCTCGGAACTTAATTGGGTGAAGTTCTGAATTATGCGATCGCTCTGCGCTTGTGTCTGAGTCTTAAGTTTTTGTAGTTGATTATTAAATTCTGTTTCCAATTGGGCTAATGTTTGGCCATGGGTGGCAATATCGCCTTCGATAGTGGTAATTCCCTGTTGTTTAGCAGCCGCAAATTCTCCTAACAGATCCGCGATCTCTTTTTGTTTTTGATTTAACTCTTGTTGAAATTTGATAACCTCATCTTCTAGCCGATTGCTAGTTTGTTGGGCGTTTTGTAGTAATTGAGTTAAATCTTGAGTCACATTGGTGAGTTGGGATTTTGCGGTTGTCAGTTCCTGAAGATTTTTGCTGACAAGATGGGCTACCTCTCGAATCACCGATCTGCGCAATAACCATAAAGATGCGATCGCACCTGTTAACAGTAATGCTAAAGTCGCCAAGATTATTAGATTGAATTGGGTTATCGTGCGGCTAAAAACTCGGTTGGCCTCCGCTTCAATCTGTTCTTGAATTTGTTGCTCCGATTGCAATTGAGCTAGTTGGGGCGATAAAACCTTCCCAGGGGCGATCGATTGAGCCTCAGCCCAGGCTGTTGGGAATAGCAAAGTTGCTAAAATTAAGCTATTTTGCGATAACCAGATTAAAAACTTGGGATATTTGTTGCTCATCGGAAATGCCTCTGTCTACTGGCAACATTATGCCAGCACTACTCGAAGTTAATCAAAATATAATTCTCACAATTCAACAATCCCGAATTATCAAGATAATGAGCAAAAAGATTTATCTCGCCAATCCCTATGGATTTTCTCAACAACAAAAAGCCCTACTGCTTCCGCCCATGATCGATAAATTGCAATCTATGGGCGCAGAAGTTTGGGAACCATTTCAACGGAGTGAACAACTCGACTTATCCCAGCCAGGTTGGGCTTACAAAGTTGCGCAAGCAGATCTCCATGATGTCAAAGAATGCGATGGCATATTTGCTATTGTCAACGGGACACCTCCAGATGAAGGAGTTATGGTGGAATTGGGTGTAGCCATAGCACTTCATAAACAAGTTTTTCTCTTTCGAGATGATTTCCGTCGCTGTACAGATAGCGAAGATTACCCACTAAATCTAATGATCTTTGCTGGGTTACCAGAAATTGGTTGGGAAGACTATTATTACACTTGCATTGCCGAACTAGATTCTCAGGATAAAGCTTTGTTCAAATGGCTCAAACAATAAGCAAATGACGTTGCTCAGAAGTCAAAAGTCAAATAGCGGTGCGATAAAAAAGTGGGAATTAGCCAATCGCAAAGCAATTTTAACGGGGCTTCGCCCTTGAAGGCAGAGGGCAGAGGGCAGCGGTGAGACCCCGCGCCGCCGTCAGGCGCAAGGGAACGCTCACCAAGAGAGA